>CBHRAM010000073.1:0-11602 GCA_966076165.1 uncultured Chitinophagaceae bacterium | reverse complement strand
TTGGACCAACCCATTCCATTGATACCGATGGCACCAATATTCAATTGATCACTGGGAGAGATTCGGTTCTTAAAAATGGCAAAAGCCGAATTATCAACAGCAGAAGCCAATAATCCCCCACCCAATAAGGCAGCGGATTGGTGCAGAAATTTTTTCCTGGAGGTCATGGGCAAGCGTTTTGATGTGGTTGTTAGAAAGAAGAAAGATAAATAAAATTACCTTTTGTTGAACATCAGGCAGGTGAAACATTGACAACCCATTTTTTGCGGGGAGTGCTTTTAAAGCCAATAACTGATTCCTACATGTTTCACTTAAACCAGAAGGCTGTTTTGTAGATGGTTTATGGTAAATATTGTAGACGAATTCACAATTAGGTCATGCCCCTCGTTTTAGACATATAAACTAAATAGTATTAATCTTAACTTTATTAGACCCGATAATCTGATTTTATATGCCCAAAGGCGCTGCCGACAATAGTCAACAATTAAGCCATTTGCACTATAAGGCTTTGATTGACAATTCTATGTCCGCAATTTTTTTCTCCATGACCGACGGCAGTATCCTGGAAGTTAATCGTGCAGCCACAGAAATGTTTGGGTATACAGAAGATGAGTTCCGTAAGATTGGCCGCCAGGGAATCTTTGACCAGGCAGATCCTGTTTTTCTGAAAATGCTGTCTGAAAGAAAAAAACAAGGACGCGTAATAGGAGAACTGGTTGGTATCAGGAAAAATGGCATGCGGTTTCCTGTTGAAGTGTCTTCATCGGTGTTTGTTGATGTGGATGGGAAGGAATATACCTGTACGGTAATGAATGATATCACCGACCGGAAAAAATCCGAACAGGATATCAATCTCATGATGAATAATACCCAGGAGGCGTTTATTCTGATAAATAAAGAATTGAAAGTGCTTTCGTTTAATCGGAAGTTTCAGGCAATGTATCATCATTTTTTTGGCATCGATGTGCAAAAAGATGCATCCATTCTCGATTATGCGCAACCGGAGAGAAGGGAAAGCGTTGCCCGTATATATGCCAGGGTATTAACAGGTGTTTCTGAACAGTCAGAGATCAATCTGCCGCTTCCGGGGGATGGGAAAAAAATATTCGCTATTCATTATCATCCTGCAAGAAATGATCAGGATGCGATCATCGGGGTTTTTGTAACTGTCCGCGATATTACCGGTGAACGTGAGTGGGATAATAAGCGGCAGGAGCTTAATAAACAGCTGCAACAAAGAACTGAGTTCATTGAATCGATCCTTGAATATCTGCCCATTGGCATTGCCGTAAACAGAATAGATAACGGTAAAGCAACACTGCTTAATAAGCAATTCAGCAGTATTTACGGATGGAACGAAGAAGCGTTTGAGGATGTGCAGAGTTTTTTCAGAAAAATATATCCTGATGAAACTTATCGTAATGAAATTGTATCGAAAGTATTGGCAGATATCGAGAGCGGCAACATAGATCGGATGCAATGGAATCATATTGGTATCACCACCCAAACAGGTGAAAAGCGGATCATCAACGCAAAAAATATTCCGGTATACGATCAAAACCTCATGATCTCTACGGTACTGGATGTAACCAAAGAATCCCTTCAGGCAGAAGAAATCAAACGTGTTAAAGTAAACCAGGAAGCATTGATCAATGGTACCAAAGATCTTATCTGGTCTGTAGATAGGAATCTGTGTATCATCACGGCTAACCATGCTTACCGTGAGATGATGAAAATAGCCACACCGGTTCCTGTAAAAGAAGGAGATTCTGTAATGATTGAGGCATTTGGAGAAGAAATGCTGGGCAAATGGAGGGCCTATTATAACAGGGCCCTTGGAGGTGAGCATTTTACAGTTAAGGAAAGTATTTACAACCCTGCTACACAGGAAATGATGTATAACATCATCTCATTGAACCCGATGTATAATGAGGAAAAAGAACTGATAGGGATAGCCTGTTATTCCAAGGATATCACGGAAGAAACCCTGAATATGAGGGCCTTGGAATCTACCAAGAATGAATTGAGTAAAATAATGGATTCTTCTATGGATGTCATCTGTGCTGTAAAAGCAGACGGAACATTCACACAGGTTAGCCGCGCATCTGAAGTAGTATGGGGGTATACACCGGAAGAATTGATAGGCAGGAAATTTACTGAGATCATTTACCCTGAAGATCTGCCTAAAACGGAAAATATTATAGACCTGATTATGACAGGTAATAGTATGACATACATCCGCAACAGGTATGTTCATAAAAACGGAACCATTGTACCAATGGAATGGTCGGCAAGATTCGATCCTGAAATGCAGATAAGGTATGCAGTTGGAAGGGATATGACTGAAAAATTAAAGGTTGAGCAGGATTTGATTGAATCTGAAAGAAGATATAAGGAGTTATTTGATAATAATCCATTCCCAATGCTGATATGGGATTTTGAGACCAAATATTTCCTGGATTGTAATGAAGCGGCTGTTCAGAAATACGGTTACTCAAGAGAAGAATTTCTGGGAATGACCATTCATGAGATCAGACCGGTTGAGGATATTCCATTGATCGAGGCGGCAACAAAATCAGAAACAATTTACGGCGACATACACAGGCAGATCTGGCGGCACAAGAAGAAAAATGGGGAGATCATGATGATGGATCTGAAGGGCCATCTGATTAATTATAAGGGTAGGCGGGCTTCTCTGGTAATTAATAATGATGTGACGGAGAAGCTGGAGGGAGAAGATAAGCTTAGGCAGAGTGAGGCTTTTCTGGCAGAAGCACAGCGGCTGGCTAAAATGGGAAGCTGGAATTTTGATTTCAGGATAGATAAACTTACCTGGTCTGACGAATTATATCATGTGTTTGGAACAGATAAAAAAACTTTTCATGAAACCCACAAATCATTCGTGGAGTTGGTAGATGAATCTGACAGGGAATTTGTACAGTCTACCAGTCAAAAAACGCAGGAAACCGGAGAACCTTTTAATATTGAATATCACATTACAACACCTGCCGGTGAAAAAAGAGTCATTGAAGAATATGGGTATGGTGAAAAAAATGATGAGGGGAAAGTAATCAGGTTGTTTGGGACTGCCCAGGATATTACAGAGCGTAAACAGGCCGAAGAAAAAATTAAAGAAAGTAACCTCCGGTATAGCTATGTATCAAAAGCTACCTCAGATGCCATCTGGGATTGGGATCTGATTAAACAAACACGATATTGGGGAGAGGGTTTCCAACATATTTTTGGATATAAGCTGGAAGATCTATCATCGGGGATCAGTTCCTGGACCGATCAGATACACCCCGAAGATATTGATAGGGTAACCAAAGGGATCTATACATTTATTGAAGAAGGCCGTACCAACTGGAAAGATGAGTACCGATACCTCAAAGCCGATCAAAGCTACGCGTTTGTGATTGATAAGGGTATTGTGATCAGAGATGAATCCGGTAAACCCATCCGAATGGTGGGTGCCATGCAGGATATAACAAAAGATAGAGAAAGGGAGCAACACCAGAAATTACTTGAATCGGTTATTACCAATACCAATGATGCCATTCTCATTACAGAAGCCGAACCCTTTAATGAACCGGGGCCGCGAATTGTATATGTAAATGAAGCATTTACAAGAATGACAGGTTATTTACCTGATGAAGTGATCGGCAAGACTCCGCGTATTCTACAAGGGCCGAAATCAGACAGAAAAGAGCTGGAACGTCTTAAACAGGCTTTACAGAAATGGGAACCTTGTGAAATTACCACCATTAACTATAAAAAAAACGGGGAAGAATTCTGGATCAATTTCACGGTAAGCCCTGTAGCAGATGCCAATGGCTGGTATACCCACTGGATAGCCATTGAAAGAGATGTAACTGAAAGAAAGATTGAAGAATTACAGAAGGAATTTCTTACGGCTGTAAGTCTCTTGTTTAATGAATCTGCCGATCTGAGAAAAACACTGCAAAAGGTATTGAAGAAAACAGCCCAGTATATTGATTTTAATGCTGCAGAAGTTTGGCTGGTATCTGCAGACAATAATAAGATCAGTCAAATGGCTACTTACGCCGATTCTGATCAGTCTGAACTCTTCTTTAGTGAAAGTAAAGCAGTCAAAAATATTTCTAAAGGTGAAGGATTGGCAGGTGCCGGGTGGGAAACAGGTAATATCCTGTTTCTGAATAATGTAAGTAAGATGAGGCAATTCATCAGAAAAGATGCAGCCGAAAGAGCAGGTTTACAGTCTGCCTGTGGGGTTCCGTTGATGTATAACCAAAACATTATCGGTGGAATTATGTTCTGGAGCAAGGCAGAACAGTTAGAGGAACAAAAATTGACAATTTTTTTCCAGAGACTGAGTATCCATATCAGTGCAGAAATACGGCGTAAACAGGTAGAACAGGATTTGAACAGGGTATTTAATTTTGCACCGGATGTTATCGGAATCATCGGATTTGACGGGTATTTCAAAAAGGTAAACCCTGTATTGCCTCAAATGCTGGAATATACTGAGGAAGAATTGCTGAGCACACCCTTTTTAGACTTTATTCACCCGGAAGACCGGGAGGATACAATGCTGGAATTGGAGAATGTTGCAGAAGGGAATCCAACAATATTTTTTGAAAACAGGTACCGGACTAAATCAGGTAAATATATCTGGATCTCCTGGACGGCCACCCCTATGAAAGAAGAAGAACTGATCTTTGCTGTTGGAAAAAATGTAACTGAGAAAAAAGAAATGGAGGCATTCCTCCAAAGGGCAAGCAGCCTTGCGAGAATTGGTGCCTGGGAGCTTGACCTGATTAATGGAGAACTGTCCTGGTCGGATATTACCTGTGAAATTCATGAAGTGCCCCTGGATTATGAACCGAAACTTGAAACCGCACTCCAGTTTTATAAAGCCGGCGAAAGCAGGGAACTGATTACCCACGCAGTAAAAGAGGGAATTGCCACGGGAGCTCCATGGGATATTGAGCTTAAAATTATTACAGCAAAAGGAAATGAGAAATGGGTAAGGTCAATAGGTGAAACGGAGTGGGTAGATGGCAAATGCATACGTGCCTATGGAAGCTTCCAGGATATTAATTCAATTAAACAGAATGAGCAGGTAATTGCTGAGACACTTAATGAAAAAATCAATATTCTGGAAAGTATCGGGGATGGGTTTTATACAGTAGATAAAAACTGGATAGTAACCTATTGGAATTCAGCAGCAGAAATTATCCTGACCAAACCAAGGGAAGAAGTATTGGGTAAATGTCTTTGGGATATTTATCCGGATGTGGTCGGTTCAGAAATTTATAAAGAATACCTTGATGCGGTCAAAGAAAATAAAACAAAGCATTTCGAAGCTTATTATGCAGGACTGAGCAGTTGGTATGAAATAAGTGCTTATCCTTCTAAAAACGGGCTATCGGTCTATTTCAAAGATGTTACTTTTAGCAGATCCGTTGCTGAAAATATCCGTAACAGCGAAGAAAAAAGAAGGCTGATCATGAATGCCGCCATGGATGCCATTATTTGCATCAATACCAATGGGGATATTACCTTTTGGAATCCACAAGCCGAGACCATCTTCGGTTGGCAGGAAAATGAAGTAATGGGAAGACGCCTGTCGGAAATCATTATCCCTGAAAAGTACCGGGAGATGCACGACAGGGGCATGAAGAATTATCTGGAAACAGGTGATGGGCCTGCTTTGAATGTATTGCTGGAACTAACCGCTTTAAAAAGAACAGGGGAAATTGTATCGATTGAATTAACAGTATTGCCTATCAAACAGGGTAACGAAGAGTTTTTCTGTGCATTTATCCGGGATGTAACGGAAAAGAAGAAAGCAGAAGTTGCCATCCGAAACAGTAATGAACGTTATAACCTTGCTTCTAAGGCAACAAGTGATATTATCTGGGACTGGAATCTGGTAACCAATGAAACGATTCGATCAGAAGAGAATATTGAAAAATTGTTGGGATATACTAAGGAAGTATCCCAGGACCCCGGTTTTATATGGATGAACTTTATTCATCCGGAAGATGTGACAAGGGTGAATAATAAGATTGAAGAAGTATTACAGGATTCCAAAGCACATTATTATGAAGATGAGTACCGTTTTAGAAAAGCAAATGGTGAATATGCCTATCTATATGAAAAAGGATATATCATAAGAAATGATGCAGGAAATGCATTGAGGGTAATTGGTTCTGCACAGGATATCACGAAACTAAAAGAGAATGAGATCCAACTTAAGAAAAGAGCAGACGAGTTGGCTGTGTCCAACCTGGAACTGGAACATTTTGCATTTGTCGCTTCCCACGATTTACAGGAACCATTACGGATGATTACAAGTTTTCTTACTCAATTGGATAATAAGTATTATGCTGTATTGGATGAGAAGGCTAAAAAATATATCTATTTTGCGGTAGACGGAGCTAAACGGATGCGGCAGATCATTCTTGATCTTCTTGAATATTCAAGAGTAGGAAGAATAGAAAATGCCTTAGAAGACATTGATCTTGGGGAGATCGTACATGAGATCGAAATATTATTGCAGAAGAAGATTAAAGAAAAAAATGCAGAGATCAGCGTGGACTCTTTACCCGTAATCCATTCTTACCGGGCGCCTATCAGACAGGTTTTCCAGAACCTTGTCGGAAATGCATTGAAATACAGCAAACAGGGTGTAGATACAAAGATTCATATCGCAGTGGATGAGTTTTCCTCGTATTGGCAATTCTCAGTTTCTGATAATGGGATAGGCATACATTCCGACTATTTTGAAAAAGTATTCATTCTTTTCCAGCGTTTGCATACGAAGACTGAATATTCCGGAACCGGTATGGGATTGGCGGTGAGTAAAAAAATTGTTGAAAATCTTGGTGGAAAAATCTGGGTAACATCAGAAGAGGGCATGGGCAGCACTTTTTATTTTACGATCCCAAAATAAAATGGTTATATAAAGAGAAAATAAGTGTATTTTTTATAACGCTGCAAAAGGAGTACAGATGCTTATCATTTTTTAAGAATAGCTAAAAACAATATTATGAGACCGATTCATATTCTATTGGTGGAAGACAATGAAGGGGATGTGTTTATGACCATTGAGGCTTTACAGGAAAGAAAGATCGTGAATAAGATCAGTGTTGTAAACGATGGTAAAGAGGCTATTGAGTTTCTGGAAAAAGAAGGCCGATATACTACAGTGGAGTACCCGGACCTGGTTTTGCTGGATATTAATCTGCCCAAAAAAAACGGGCATGAAGTACTGGCTTATATTAAGAATAGCGAAAAACTGAAACATATTCCGGTTATTATGCTTACCACATCTTCTTCTGAAAGAGATATCCAGATGTCTTATCAGAATCATGCCAACTGTTTTATTACCAAACCGGTGGATGCTGATGATTTTCTTAAGGTGGTGTCAGGTATAGAAAATTATTGGGTTAGTATCGTTACCCTGTCCAGTCAAAAAATAACCAGTAAATGATCACCGACCGGAATTCATATCGGATTCTTGTGATAGAGGACAATCCCGGTGATTTTGCCATCATTGAAGATTTTCTGCTTGAATCATTATTTGCTCCGGAGATCATACACGCGGTAGATTTCCGTGGCGCTTCGGCCATTTTAAATGAGCCGGAAGGCAGATTTGATATTATTTTGTTGGATCTTTCTTTGCCCGATAAGGCAGGCAAATCGCTTGTTAATGATATAATCACTATATCCTCTCCCTGTCCGATCATCATTTTAACAGGATTTAGCGATATGAATTTTGCCGTTCAGGCTATCTCTCTGGGTATAGAGGATTATTTGCTTAAGGATGATCTAAGCCCGGCTATTTTATACAAAAGTATTGCTTACTCAATTGAAAGGAAAAAACGTAAATCAGAATTAAAAGAATCAGAAAAAAGGTATAGTAATCTTTTCCATCTTAGCCCGCAACCCATGTGGGTCTTTGATATTGAGACCTTTCGCTTTGTTCAGGTGAATAAGGCAGCAGTTAAAAGATACGGGTTTACCGAAGAAGAATTTTTGAAGATGACAGTTCTTGATATCCGGTCTGAATCTGATATCCTGGTAGTGTCAGATATTGTTCAGGAAGATAAAGAAGCCGGGGACAGCTTATTTACCGGAACATTTCAACATAGGCATAAGTCAGGTGATATCATAGACGTTGAAATCTATAGTACGCCCATCAATATCAATAACCGGATGTGCCGTTCGGTGATTGCTTACGATATTACTGAAAAGATCCAGCATGAGCAGTTAATCACTAAAGCCATCATTAAAACGCAGGAAGAAGAACGCTATGAGATAGGAAGTGAGTTGCATGATAATGTTTGCCAGATACTGGCTTTAAGCCAGATGAATCTTGATAAACTCAGAGAAAGTTTAAATGCTGAAACAAAACCCTGGTATGAGAATACAAGAAACACGCTTTTAACAGCGCTGGAAGAGATCAGAAATCTCTCACATCGGTTAGCACCTGCTTTTTACGATGAGTTAACGCTCGAGGAATCTTTCCGGAAACTGATAAAGACCTTCGATGTGAGTAAAAAATACAAGATCGCATTTTCATTCAGGGATGAAACGAAAGATAAGAGTGTATATAGTGATATGCAGCTGAATCTATATAGAATTTTGCAGGAGCAATTAAGAAATATTGAAAAATATGCAGCTGCCTCTGAAATAAAAATATTCGTACTTATCAAAACTGAGAATCTTTATATGACCACCATCGATAACGGGATAGGGTTTGTTATGGATGCGCAAAAACAGGGAATTGGATTTGCTAATATGAAAAGAAGGGTCGAACTCTTTGGCGGTGACATCGAGATAGATACAACCCCGGGTAAGGGATGTAAAATTGTTATTACGATCCCGGTCAATAAAAAATAGACAATTTTGTATAGTCTTTTTTAAGACTATTGTTGACTTGCTATAACAGATTGTGTTGTAAGGTAATAGGGGAAACTACTTGTCTGAGATATAATATTTGCAGTAAGTAAAGAAGTTTGAGGATATGAATTATAATTCCTGCACTCATTCTTTATTAGTAATTTTAAGATAAGTGCACCGGTATAAACCGGAACTTATCAATCCAATATTTAATTGTTAGAAAACCGCCATCATGAGAATTTTATTAGCAGATGATCATACTATTTTACGTGATGGATTAAAACATTTGTTGTCAGAAGCCTATCCTTTAGCGGAAATAGTGGATGTTTCAGATGCAGTTGACCTGCTTAAGCAGGTATATAAATATAAATGGGATGTGATTATTTGTGATATTTCAATGCCACCCGGTGAGTCTGGGCTTGAAGCTGTTAAAAAGATAAAAGAACACACATCTCAAACACCGGTTCTTATCTTAAGCCAGTTTGCGCCTGACCAATATGCCGTAAGGGCATTCAAAGCCGGAGCAAAAGGATATCTTACCAAAGGGGCTGCAACTCTCGAATTGGTGAAAGCGGTTAATCAACTTCTTTCCGGAAAAAAATACCTAAGCCCGGATGTTGCTTTAATTCTTGCAGAAGCAATTGAAAATAATCCCAGGCAACAATCTATAGAAAGTCTGTCAGATAGGGAATTTGAAGTTTTTAAATTAGTGGCAGCCGGGAAAACGGTTTCTGAAATAGCCAAACAACTTGTACTCAGTAATACGACCGTGAGTACGTTCCGGGCAAGAATTTTCGAAAAAATGGGTTTTCAGAATAATCTGGAACTTATTCGATACGCTGTAGACAATAAGCTTGTGGATTGAGTATTCATAATGATCTATTATACGCGTAAAATATGATCCACTGATAAAACAGCGGGTATTATTATGAATGATGGGGTGAACCTCACCAAAACCCTGGTTCGGCTAAGCTTTATTTATTTCCCGAAAAATATTAGCATTGAGGTAGTTTTTTATCTACACCATCCTTTTGGTATAACTATAACCGGCACGTTAAAATATAGTTGATTTTTTCTTCTCTTATCTATGCCTATTCTTTAAAAGCAATGCCTTTTTTTTAAAAAAATTACTACCTGAATCTATCTGTCTCATCTATTCTTTGAACGTTCGGATTTAATCAATTTGGCTTATTGAAAAAATTCAATTTCCAATTTGTAAATCCAAAGATTGATGAAAACAGCATTACTTACTTCGCCAAATAAGTTAATGATTGTGGTCTTGATTTCTCTCAGCGGTTTTGCCTGTCAGAAAGAAGTGGTAAGATCTGCAGATGATACACAGATTCAGATAAATACTGTTTCTCTTTCCGAATCCCGGGTAAAACTTTTACAAGGTAATGCAGGTTACCCGGCACTTACAGTTAACTGGCAAACCAATGCAACGGCTTGTGGTAAAGCCGGTAATTATATAATTGAGATGGCTTTGGATGGGTCAAATTTTGAAGATAAACTTGAAATAACAACCACAGGTACAAGAGTTGATTTCAATACCGATGAACTGAACAGACAATTATGCAAGCTCATTCCACCGGGTACTACTGCAAAAATTGCCCTCCGTGTTAAAGCATGTTCATCTCAACAGAATAATGCACAGGTATATTCAGAGCCGGTGGGTGTATGGGTAACCACTTATCAGGAATTTCATGAATACACATATCCTCAATTCATGAAGATCCCGGGTAATTACGAAAACTGGATATTGCCGGCAGCGCCTCAGATTGTTTCAGAGAAGAACGATGGTGAGTACGAAGGATTTATTCAATTTAGTAATGCCTACCCACAGTTCCTGATGGTAAAAGGGACTCAGTGGACAACACTCAATACTTTTGAATACATAGGCAATAACAAATTCGGGTTCAACGGTTCTATATTCTCCATTTTTGGCGGGGCTGGTGTTTATTTAATGAAAGCGAGCACCAATACGAATACCTGGTCGTATACAAAGATCAATAACTGGACACTTAATGGCTCGGCTGTTCCCGGTGATAAATCCGATCCTGAATTGATCTTTGACAGCGAGACACAAACATGGTCTGCAACAACTGTTCTTCAGAAAGGTGAATTCAGGATCAGGGCAAATAAGGATGATAAAAATAGTCTCGGGCAAAAAACAGTAAATGGTTATATGGTGCCAGCAACAGATGGCAGCAATTTTATGATTGAAAAGCCAGGCAAGTATTTGATCAGGCTGGCATTATTACAAGCCGGTAATTATAGTTGTAGTGTAGTAAAGCAGGTAAATCAACAATAAGTGAAATCATCCTTACCTAAAAGAGGATGTTTCATACCAAGTTTAAGATCCTATATCCCACAAAAGCCTCTCTGTTGAGAGACTTTTGTTTTTAGAATAGCAGCCAGCTATACAAATTATTGAATTTGTATATATAATTATCCTCATGGGCTAAAAAAACAAAAGCTTCTCAATTTGAGAAGCTTTTGCGGACCGGACGGGTCCAACGATATCTTTACCAAGGCCTTATATATTAATTAGTTATGCAAAAGAACTTAGTAGCAGGTCACTCTATAGGTCATTTGTATGATCGTGACACTGTTACATAAAGCTAAGTATCATTATTTGGTTACCCAGCTTACCCAACAACTTTATTTTTTGTTCCTAACAATCCAGTGAGTCAAATAAATCTGATAGCTG
>CBHRAM010000072.1:0-11611 GCA_966076165.1 uncultured Chitinophagaceae bacterium | reverse complement strand
AACCTGTCTTTAAAAACATTGGGCAGTTCCGTTAAAATAAAAGCGGGCCTGGTCAGCAACCCTTCTGCTTATAGCAACAATCTTTATAATAGAAATAGTAATCTCACATTCTCAAATGTAGCGGTTGAAGGCAGGGAAATAGCGAGTACAGGCAATGTCACATCCTCCACAAAAATTCCGAAGAAACTCGTAACTGTTTATTTACCCGCAGGCACTAAGATCGATATAGAAAGTAAATATTCTGAAGTAACCCTTCCTGCCAATATCGGTGATGCGAATGTTGAGATCAGTAATGGGAACCTGGATGCGGAGAACCTGGGCAAATTCACTCTCCGCTCACAATATGCCATCGTTAATATCGGCGATGTGAAAAATGCGGAGATCGAATTCACGGGCGGCCGTTTAACTGCAAAAAATATTGATGAACTTGATCTTGATTCGAAGTACTCTACGATCGAGTTGGCCCTTGCCAAAAAAGCAAAGATCAGAAGCACCAATGATGAATATGAATTTGAAGAGATCGGCGAATTGAGCGGCCGTAAAAATTATGGCAATTTTCGTATCACGCGGTTATTACAAAAGATTGAACTGGAAGGTGCCAATGCCGATATCAAGATCAGGAATATTTCACCAACCGTAAGCCTTATTAAAATAGATGACAAATATGCCGATATCCGTTTGCCGGTAAAGAACACAAAAAATTACTCTGTAGATTTTATGGGGCCCTATAGTTCTGTGTATGGAAATTTTGAGAAGAAAGCGATTGCTTTCACAGAGAAAGACATCCAGGCACTAGCGCCCGGTTCGGCGGGTTATGCGATCGATTCTGCCGGTAATATTACAAACCGCATTTCAGTGAATGGAAAACGGCTCTCAACGGTTTCCGATCTGAAACCCACCATCACTTCCATAAATAACCTGACCAATATTACTGTACCGGGAACAATTACCGGCGGAGCTTTTAGTGGTACACTTTCATCAGGCACCCTGAATTATATCACGGATAGAGATGGAAACAGAGCTGCAAATAATAACACAAAATCCGGTTCAACAGCCGGCACGCAGGCCACAAACAATATCACTACATTGGGCAATTTAACTGCGGTTACCGTTTCAGGATATATTACAAAAGCAGACGGAAGCACCATCACACTTAGAGATACTGTTTATACTTCCAACATTGGTAAACAATCCAACCTTACTGTTGCCGGTACGATTACTTCCGGTAACGGACAGATCTATGCAAGCACTGTACCAATGAATTCGGTAACGGTAGCCGGTTATGGCGTCTCTCCTCAAAACGGCAATACGGTTAATGGAGTCCGCACCACAGATACTTACCGAACCCCTACCGGCGTTATTACCGGCGGCACTTTTGTACCGTTTAACCGCGCTTATTCTTATACAGGTGATAACGACACCCCTTCCAAATTCACAGCCACGGTAGGTGATGGCAAAGGGTTGAAGATTGAATTGAAATGCCCGAATTGTACGGTGGATTTTAAGTAACGTCATTGCGAGGAACGAAGCAATCTGAGCTTCAAACAAATGAGATTTCAAACGACAGAGTTCAGATTGCTTCGTCGTTCCTCCTCGCAAAGACGTTCGCTTTACCAATGATTCTCTTATACATAGTTTAGGATAACACTCACAACGCCGGTTTCTCATGTGTACCCGGCAAACGGCTCCGTTTCTACGGGGCCGTTGTAATTGGGAAATTTAAAAGCATATACAGAAGGCTGTATAACAACAAACTGCATCAGTTTGTGTATATCCAAATCAATTGGGGATACCGCCTAAATGCAATTTCCCAATTTCCCAATTTCCCAATTCCAAAATTTTGCTCTATTTTTCCTCCATGACAGAGCTCTACTCTATCCTTGCAGGCATTGCCCTTACGCTGATCCTGATCGGTTTTTTTGCCGGTTATGAGATCGCTTTTGTGTCTGCCAACCGGTTGAGTATTGAGCTGAAAAAAAAGCAGGGCAGAAGAAGCGGTATTATTCTCTCCAATTTTATGGAGCATCCTGCTCAATTCATCGGTACCTGTCTGATCGGTTTGAACATTTGCCTGGTGTTGTACGGATTACTGTTTCATGAACTGCTCCGGTACACTTTATGGAACCCTCTGCATTTTCAAAATGAGTACCTGAAACTCGGATTTGATACTTTTCTTTCCTCGGTGGTTGTGTTGGTGATTGGCGAGTTTTTACCCAAAGCCATTTTCAGGGCCAGGAGTGACCGGTTTCTCAGTTTCTTTTCACCCTTCGCTCAGTTCTTTCATACACTGTTCCTGCCCCTGACCAATTTTTTTGTGAATGTGTCGCAATGGATCCTCACCTATATTTTTAATGTGCGGGTAAACGACAGGAATGATGCATTTACCAAAGTAGACCTGGAACATTTTTTTCAGCAAACCAAGGAGCAGGATGAAGACAGCCAGGAACTGAATACAGAATTGTTTGAGAATGCCTTAAGCCTGCCCATGGTAAAGATCAGACAATGTCTGGTGCCCAGAACAGAGATCGAAGGCATTGATATCAATACACCGGTAGAAGAAGCCAAACAACAGTTCATCACCACGCAATTGAGCAAATTACTGGTGTATGATGATAATATCGACTCGGTGGTAGGTTATATACACCAGCTGGATCTTTTTCAAAAACCGGATAGCATCAAATCCATCCTGCACCCTATCATGGCTGTGCCAGAGAGTATGAGCGCTACCGACCTGATCGCTAAGTTTACCAAGAACCGTAAAAGTATTGCACTGGTAGTGGATGAGTTTGGCGGTACCGCGGGTATTGTAACCATGGAAGATGTACTCGAAGAAATATTTGGTGAGATCCAGGATGAATATGATGTGGAAGAATTTGTAGAGAAACAATTAGCCGAAGACGAGTTCATCCTTAGCGGCCGTATGGAACTGGATTACCTGAATGAAAAATACAATATGGCATTCCCGGTTTCTGAATCGGAAACGCTGAGCGGTTATATCATTGCAGAACACCAGACCATTCCCAAACTGAAAGAAACCATTATCATCGACAATTACCGTTTCGATATCCTCAACGTAAGCGATACCCGCATTGAGATGGTAAAGATGAAGATCCTGCGCTAACGCGTCATTGCGAGGAGGAACAACGACCGCGTCCGCCGCAGCGATAGTGAAGGCGGAAGCAACCTGTGTGCCGCATTAAAACATCCTGCAAAAAAAGTAAAGCGCCGAATTATTGAATCATGAAAAAAGCCTACCTCTCCCTCTCCTTCCAAAAACGAAAAGCATTACAAAATGAGGTAGCAGCCATCCAGCAAGCCTTATCCTCTTTCAACACCGGGCTTTTTGTATTTGTTGACAATTACCTCTTTACCAAAGACCAGGAAAAACAGATGATGCAGCAGGCATTTGCGGATATTGACAATTCGGATCTTTTGATCGCGGAAGTATCCGAAAAAGCTATTGGCGTGGGTATTGAGATCGGCTATGCGGTAGCTGCCCAAAAACCGGTTATTTACCTGAGAAACGCAGAGGCCGAACATTCCACAACGGCAGCCGGTGCCGCCAGTCGGGTGATTATTTACGAAAATCCCGAAGATCTTAGCATAAAACTATCGGCTGTTTTGCCGGCTTTGATTGGCTGAACCTCTCAATTGGCAGGCGATAAGAATGCACGCAGAGGCGCAAAGGCGCAAGGAAAACCAATCAATCTGTGCCTTTGCGCCTTTGCGTGAGATTTTAATAAAATTAGGTTGCAAAGCCCCAAAACCGGTGTTTTTTATGTTCCTCATACCCGTAACTTTGGCGGCTCATAAGAGTCTGGAAACACATGGCACTATTTAATAGAGAAGGCGCGTCGGGAAAAGGGGAGATGACCTTTATTGATCATCTTGAAGAGCTGAGAACACATATTATCCGCTCTGTACTGGCCATCCTGGTAATGGCAGCCGTTATTTTCATTTACCGCGACTGGATATTCGACAATATCATCCGCGGCCCTATCAACCCTAATTTTATCAGTTACCGGGTTCTTTGCCGGTTTAGCCATTGGGCGCATATGGGCGATGCCTTGTGTATGCCACCCGTTAAAGTAACCCTGATCACCAATACATTTGGCGGACAGTTTCTGGGCGCCATTTCAGTAGCCCTGGTAGGCGGTGTCATTGCTGCTTTCCCTTTTATTTTCTGGGAATTCTGGCGTTTTGTTCGTCCGGCTTTAAAAGAGAAAGAAGTTAAGAATACAAGATTTGTGATCTTCTGGGTTTCCTTTTTCTTCTTTACCGGTGCGGCTTTCGGCTTCTTTTTACTGGGCCCATTCACCTTTAACTTCCTGGCCGGCTTCCAATTGGGTACACAGGGCGGTATCACTACATTGCCCACGTTTGCGGATTATGTAGACAATCTCACCAATATTATTATCGGTTGCGGACTAGCGTTCGAATTACCGGTATTGGCCTTTATCCTTACCAAGATCGGGCTGATCACCCCCACTTTCCTGCGTGCTACCCGTAAATATGCGATTGTAGTGATCCTGATCGTGGCAGCGTTTATTACGCCAAGTCCCGACTGGATGAGCCAGATGATCGTATTCACACCCTTGTTCCTGCTCTATGAACTGAGTATCCTTGTTTCTGCCCGTGTATACAAGCAAAGGCAGAAGGATGAAGAAGCAGAGGAGAAAGATGAGGAATGGAGTTAATAGGTAGGGCTTGGTTAAAGTAGTTAAAAGGGTTAAAGTGGTTAGAAAGGTTGAAACACCTTTAACCACTTTAACCCTTTTAACTATTTTAACCCTTTTCATCCCTGCCCATCCTTTCGTCCATTTTCTTAAACAGCATCTACCCGCAATCCCATAACTTAGCCGCTCCAATAATGTAATGCCCGTATGAGCTATGTTTTTGACCCGTCAAAGCCGATTGCGATTGGTTGCGACCATGCCGGTTTTGAATACAAGACCGCTTTAGTAAAATGGTTAACAGAGAAAGGTTACCAGGTGAAAGATTTCGGAACCTTTTCTGCCGATTCTGTTGATTATCCCGATTTTGCACATCCTACTGCTTCCTCTGTAGAAAATGGAGAGACCGCTTTTGGCATCCTGTTATGCGGAAGTGCCAATGGGGTAGCCATCACCGCCAATAAACACCAGCATATTCAAGCCGGGCTTTGCTGGCAGAACGATGTGGCATTGCTGGTTCGCAAACACAATAACGCCAATATCATCTGCATACCGGCGCGCTTTGTATCACTGGCATTGGCAGAACAGATGATCGAATTATTTATGACCACCGAATTTGAAGGTGGCCGCCATGCAACACGCGTTGGAAAAATTGCTTGCTCTTAACTCAAACATAAAACACATGATGAAGAAAATCCTCCTGCTCTGTTTGCCATTTGCCGCAACAGTAGCCATGGCTCAAAAAACGGATGAGGCTGCGAAATATGCCAGCCTTATTACCCCCCAGGCATTAAAAGAGAAACTGACCATACTGGCCGGTGCTGATATGGAAGGACGTGAGACCGCATCTCCCGGACAGAAAAAAGCAGCTGCCTGGATCGAAGGTCTGTTCAGAAGCTATGGCCTGAAACCGGGTAATGGCGACAGCTACCAGCAATTGTATCCTGTTTACCAGGATCAATTGACAGACAAAAAATTAATGGTTAACGGAAAAACATTTGAGTGGGATAAAGACTATTCATTTGCCATTACTTCCGGTAACTGGAAATACAATGAAGTGGTTTTTGCCGGTTATGGTATCGTTGACTCAGCCAAAGGCATTAACGATTATGCAGGACTGGATGTAAAAGGAAAAGTTGTTTTGGTGCTCGATGGCGGTACTGCACCTGCACCAGCTGGTCAGGGCGGACGTGGCGGATTTGGTGGTCCGGCCATGGCTAAAGTAAATGCAGCCCGTGCAAAAGGCGCTGTAGCCATATTGATCGTTGCTGATTTTTCAAAACGACCTGCTACCAATACAAAAGGCCGTATGACCCTTACAGCACCGGGCACTGCTCCTGCTGCAGGTGCAACAACGGGTGCCCTGGCACCTTTCTTTACAGTAACCGTATCTGATGCAGTAGCTTCTGCTTTAATGGGCAGAACAGCGAAAGTTTCTTTGGCTGATCTGAAAGACGTTAAAAAAGGATCTTACTATGCAGAACTAGCGATCAAAGCAGAAAGAGAAACCGTAACACTGGAAAGCAGCAATGTGATCGGGGTCTTACCGGGTACCAGCAAAAAAGAGGAATATGTTTTCCTTACCGGTCACTATGACCACCTGGGTAAGAACGGTGATGTGATCTATTATGGAGCCGATGATGATGGTTCCGGATCTGTAGGTGTGATACAAATGGCTGAAGCTTTTGCAGCTGCTGCTAAAGGCGGCAACAAACCTAAAAGAACTATGATCTTCATGACGGTTAGTGGTGAAGAAAAAGGTTTATTAGGTTCTCAATACTACTCAGAACATCCTACGGTTGATCTGGCAAAAGCTTCTGCCGATCTGAATACTGATATGATCGGAAGAGGAGACAGTTCACGTAAAGCAGATACACTGAATTATATCTATGTGATCGGCCACGATAAATTAAGTTCTGATCTTGCCGTGATCAACGAAGCAGTGAACAAGAAATATATCAATAACCTGGCACTGGATTACAAATACGATGATCCAAAAGATGTGAACAGGATCTACTACCGCAGCGACCATTATAACTTTGCAAGAAAAGGTGTTCCTATCCTGTTCTTCTACGATGGTATGCTGGGTGCAGATTATCACAAACCAACCGATACGGTTGACAAGATCCAGTTTGAAGTAATGTCAAGACGCGCACAACTGGTATTCCACACCGGTTGGGTAATTGCCAACAGGGATGAAATGCTGAAAAGAGATATTCCTTTGAATATGCCTGCGAGATAATTCAATCTCTATCAATAAGAAAGCCGCATCAAATTGATGCGGCTTTCTTATTATGTAACCTTTTGGAAAGGTTAGAACTTTCTAAACATTACGCTTTCGTTTTTTTTAAGATCATCATCATCTCACCCTGTGGTGTTTTAACACTCACACGCAGATGATCATTCAGCAGATCTGCTTTAAATGAATTCTGCTTCGCATCTTTTTCAATGGTTGTGATCTCAGATTTCTCTTCATCCACTGTATAGTTGCCTGTTTGCGGGCCTTCTACACCTGAATTCATTTCCACGGTTCCATCTGCATTGAACTGAAAGCCTACTTTCGAAAACACGGCCATTTGTGGTTTGATCATGGCTGTGATCACACTCATCTGGCTGGGATCCGGCATCTGCGATTTCAGCATTTCGCCAACGGCCAGTGAATCTTTTTCCAGGTTATAATAGATCATGCCCGGCATATCAACCGCCAGAATGGTCCATTTGCCAATCACATTGGTTTTGGTAATTTTTGTTTGTGCGTTCAGTTGCGTTAAACCCAGTAAGCAAAGGCCGAAAAAAAAGATTTTCTTCATGATTGTTTAATTAATACAGCTCAAGATAAGAACTAGCAAAGGGAAGACAGTAGAATGACTGTTGTTGTTTTGTTATAGCTATGAAAACGTCATTTCTCCCCCCATTCTTCGGGGTCGAAATGACGTTTTGTTTTAAATTGTTGTAAAGCTTACCAACCCAGCAGATAAGCAAAGATCAACGGCACTACAATGGTAGCATCGCTCTCCACGATAAATTTAGGCGTATGAATATCTAATTTACCCCAGGTAATTTTCTCATTAGGTACCGCACCGGAATATGATCCGTAAGAAGTGGTTGAATCGCTGATCTGGCAGAAATAGCCCCAGAACGGAACATCATGCCATTCCAGGTCCTGGTACATCATCGGTACCACACAGATCGGGAAATCGCCGGCAATACCGCCACCGATCTGGAAAAAGCCTACGCCTTTACCACCACTGTTCTGTCTATACCAGTCAGCCAGCCATACCATGTATTCGATACCGCTTTTCATGGTGCTTGCTTTCAGTTCATTCTTGATCACATACGATGCGAAAATATTTCCCATCGTACTGTCTTCCCAACCCGGTACCACGATCGGGATATTCTTTTTAGCCGCAGCCAGCATCCAGCTGTCTTTCGGATCGATCTCATAATACTGTTCCAGTACACCGCTCAGCAGCATCTGGTACATAAACTCATGCGGAAAATATCTTTCACCTTTTGCTTCTGCATCGGACCATAATTGATGGATATGTTTCTGCAACCTGCGGAATGCTTCTTCTTCCGGGATACAGGTATCGGTTACACGGTTATAATGGTTCTCCAGGAGGTCCCACTCTTCCTGCGGACTCAGGTCGCGGTAATTGGGAACCCTTTTGTAATGGCTGTGTGCCACCAGGTTCATGATATCTTCTTCCAGGTTGGCGCCGGTACAGCTGATGATGGCAACTTTGTCCTGACGGATCATTTCAGCCAGGCTGATCCCTAATTCGGCGGTACTCATGGCTCCGGCAAGGCTAACCAGCATTTTACCACCTTCTGCCAGATGGGTCTCGTACCCTTTGGCGGCATCTATTAAAGCAGCAGCATTAAAATGACGGTAATGATGCTGGATGAATTGTGAAACAGGCCCTTTACTCATGGTTCTATATTTAGGGGGCAAAAGTAATTTTTTTAAGCGGTTTTCTGCCAGAACAGCGTTTTGGCAAATATTTATTTTTCCGTACCCGATTCTTACCGATATTTTTGCTGTTCGCCCCATATGAAATTCTTATTTAAGGACATATCACTCTTTAACCGGAAAATACCGGTACCGGTATTACTTTGGTTTGGTCTGGCCACACTGGCAGCCATTGCCGAGATCAGCCGCGGGCATGCTGCCATTAACAACTATGATATTTTTGCCGGCGTTTTTGAACATACCCTCGCCCAAAAGAACCTGTACATTGCCTACCCGGCAGAATATGTAGACACCAACCATTATGGCCCTCTCTTCAGCATTTTGATCGCACCTTTTGCTTTATTACCCGATTACCTGGGTTGTTTTTTATGGTGCGTGGCCAATGCATGGGTGTTGTTTTATGCCATCAGGCAACTGCCTTTTACAAGAGATCAACAGAACATTGTTCTATTGATCGGATTGGTTGAGATGATGACGGCCATCCACAATGTTCAGTTCAACCCCATGCTTACGGGATGGATCATGCTCAGTTTTGTGCTGGTTGAAAAAGAAAATGATTTCTGGGCCACTTTATTTATTGTAGCCGGTTTCTATGTTAAGATCTATGGTATTGCAGGGATCGCATTTTTCTGGTTCTCCAGGCATAAACTCAAATTTGTACTCTCTTTTATTTTCTGGCTGATCGTACTGTTCTGTTTGCCGATGGTTCTGTCTTCACCGGGTTTTATTATTCAATCCTATAAAGACTGGCTCAATGCATTGGTTGAAAAGAATGCGCAGAATATAGATGCGCAGGATGCCAATTTTATGCAGGATATTTCCGTGATGGGTATGATCCGCAGGATCTTTCATTTTGATCATCTTCATAATTACCTTGTTACGGTACCCGCAGCCATCTGTTATGCACTGCCTTTTTTACGGGTCAGCCAGTATCAACATTTCCGTTTCCGCGCCAGTTATTTATGCCTGGCCATGATTGGTGTGGTCATCTTCAGCTCTTCTGCAGAGTCTTCTACTTTTGTGATCGCGGTTTCGGGTGTGGCTATCTGGTACATGATACAGGATACACCCAAACAAAAATGGCATCATTTTTTATTGGGTTTTGTGATCGTACTTACCAGCTTATCAGCCACCGATCTTTTCCCTCCCTATGTACGGGAGAATTGGATCCTGCCCTATTCGCTAAAAGCACTACCCTGCTTTACCCTTTGGTGTGTGTTGGCTTATCAGTTATTGATAAAGGATTTTAAGCCCAGCTCTGTACCTCAGCCGGCAGCAGAAACTAGGTAACTACACAAATAACCTGTAATTTGCTATAGGTTTAACCCCCCGTAGAATCAGCCTGATGAAGAAAAGAATTTCCATTGTGGTGCCGGTGTGTAATGAAGAAGCGAATGTCAGCATTATGACCGCTTCCTTACAAAATGTATTTCAACCACTGTCATACGATTACACGCTTACGTTTGTAGATGATGGCAGTTCTGATGGCACCCTCAAAGAGATCAAAAAACTGGCCGCTGCCAATGAGCATATCTTCTTTATTTCATTGGCCCGGAATTTTGGCCACCAAAATGCTTTAAAAGCCGGACTGGATATGGCTGATGGCGATGCAGTGATCATGATGGATGGGGATATGCAGCATCCACCGGATCTGATTCCGGAAATGCTGCAACAATGGGAGGAAGGATTTGATATTGTTTATACCATCCGCAAAGACCATAAGGAAATGCCGATGATGAAACGTAAAACATCCAATATGTTTTATAACCTCATCAATAACCTCTCTGATATTGACCTTGAACCCGGCACTGCTGATTTCCGTTTAATGGACAGGAAAGTGGTTGAAGCATTCAGGGTGTTTAAGGAAACCGACCTGTTTATGCGCGGACTGGTAAAATGGATGGGCTTTAACCAGGTGGGTATTGAATATGATCCTGCACAGAGAACACACGGCAGGTCAAAATATACATTGAAGCGAATGGTGCGCTTTGCTTTGGAAGGCATAACATCTTTCAGCATCCGTCCTTTATATATTGCCACTTACCTGGGATTTATTTTTTCACTGTTGTCTCTTTTATACATACCCTATATCATTTACAGTTTTTATTTCGGACATATTATTTCGGGTTGGGCCTCCATGATCGCCACAATCGCTTTCTTTGGCGGCCTGCAGTTGATGATCCTGGGAATTATTGGTATGTACCTGGGTAAGCTTTTTATGCAAAGCAAACAAAGGCCGCATTATATCGTAAAAGAATCAAACCTCAAAGGATGAACCGATATGTGCTGTTGAGTTTTGATGTGGAAGAGTTTGACATGCCACTCGAGTACAATTTTCCTATTACCGTTCGCGAACAAATGGACATTGGCAAGAAAGGCCTTGATGCACTTGAACCTGTGTTATCCGATAAGACAATTGCTACTACCTTATTTACTACTGCAAATTTTGCCATGCAGTATCCTGAATCGATCAGGGCTCTTTCGGAACAGCATGAAATTGCTTCGCATACATTTTATCACTCTGCTTTTGAAGATGCCGATCTCTTAAAGTCGAAAAATAAACTGGAAGAGATCAGTGGCAAAAAAGTAACCGGGTTACGTATGCCACGCATGCGTAAAGTGTCTATGGAAGAAGTGAAAAAAGCGGGATATCTATATGATTCTTCCATTAATCCCACTTATTTACCGGGACGGTATAATAATTTTCATCTGCCCAGAACTATGTATAAAGAAGAAGGGGTAATGCGTATTCCCGCTTCTGTATCACCATTTATCCGTATGCCTCTTTTCTGGTTAAGTTTTAAAAATCTTCCTTATCCACTATTTAAAATGTTTGCTTTACAGACATTAAAGAAGGATGGTTATCTCTGTTTATATTTCCATCCCTGGGAGTTTACGGATATTGAAAATTATGGGCTGCCGGGGTTTACAAAAAAAAATCATGGTGAGCCTTTGTTACAAAGAC
>CBHRAM010000071.1:0-11625 GCA_966076165.1 uncultured Chitinophagaceae bacterium | reverse complement strand
TCTTGAATGGTTTTCGGGTTTACAGTTTAATAGGTTCTGATCTCGATACCCGCAAATACAGCAGATCCGCGCAGTATCAGTACTTTGTTGGGATTGGGTACCACATTGGCACGATAGTTTCTTTTATCTTCCACGCCATGAAAAATGCCATCGATCTCATTCTGCACAACCCAATCGGCGGGGATCACCATTTTAGTGCCGCCAAATACTTCTTCCATACGGATCACCACTTTGTCGGTGATATCAGCCTGTGTAAGATCTAACTCCACACCGCCAAATACGCAGGAAATAGAGCCGCCTTTGAAGTCTTTTGAAAGCACATTTCTTTTTACACCACTGAAGACCGAGCGGATATTGATATAATCACTGCTGTCGGATACTGTTTCCTGCCATTCGGTTTGAAAAGCGGCATCCCTTCTTCTGCGAAAACGCCTGCCGTTATTATCTCCGTCAAATCCCCAGTCCCTGTCTTTTCGGCGGGGTTTCACAATAAAAAGCACACCCAGTCCGATAATCAGCACCGGCCAGAAAAATGGTTGCAGCCTCAGGTCCGGTATAAAATCATCGATCAGAAAAAATGAACCGATGGCGATCAGGAAAATCCAGGCGGTGTTCTGAAAACGGTGTTTGATGCCGCTGTAAATACCGATCACGATCAGTAACATGGGCCAGCTGAATAACCAGTAGGGTAAGGGTACCCCCATTCTTTCAACCAATAAAGCACCACCGATCAGGATCAATACCAGTCCGGTGAGGTAACGGTTGTCACGTCTCCTGTTCTGATAGCTGTTGTTGTCTTTTTCGTTATTTTCTTTGATCTCGTTTTCCATTGTTTTGTATTTAATAAGTCAAAACTAGCTCATGCCTTATAGTGAGTCAATGGCCTTTAGGCTACACACCGTAAAACCTCGGTAAACGACAGGAAAGCTTCGGTAAAGAAAAACAGGGAAAATGGCCGTCAATTCTCACCGGCATATTTAGATTGCCAGCCGATCAGCACCACCCCAATGATCACCAGGGCGGTTCCGAATACCTGTGCCATAATGATCTGTTCCCCCAAAAAGAAATGGGCCTGTATAATGGTAGATACCGGGCCGATACTGGTGATGATGGATACATTGTTACTGCCAATGCTTTTCATGCCATTACTCATCATAAAAGATGGAAGCACCGTGGCTACAATGGCAAGCGCGATCGCATACCAGGTGAGTTCGGCCGTGAAAGGAATGGTACCCACCTGGTGGGTTACCAGAAAATTGATAAAGATACCTACTGTGGAAGCCAGCATCGCATACGCTGTATAACGCGTTACGCCTACTTTCTGCACCATGCGCCCCGTACCTACCAGGTAGAAGGAATAAGTAACGGCGCATAAAAAGATCATAAAAGAACCAAAGAAAAATTTGGGATTGGAAGTATCCAGTTTCAGTTCACCAAAATAGGCAATGCCGATACCCAGATAGGTCAGTACCAGGGCAATAACCTGTACCCGGTTTAGTTTGGTTTTGTAGAAGAAAGTGTTGATGAGTACTGCAAAAGTGGGGTAGAGGAAAAGGATCAATCTTTCCAGTCCGGCCGATACATATTGCAGTCCGATAAAATCAAATAAACTGCTCAGGTAATACCCCAAGATCCCGAGGGTGATCACTTTTAACCAGTCCTTTGTAGTGAGCTCCTGTTTATTCTCTTTCTTAGAAACCATCCATGCCGCCGCCAGGTAAAAAGGAAGAGAGAACAGCATCCTTAATGCCAGTAAGGTTACGGCATCTACCTGTGTGGACCGGAAAGCCAGCTTTACAAAAATGGCTTTGGTAGAAAACAAAACCGCCCCGGCGAGTGTGATGAGGAAACCGGAGAGTGTAATCTTTTTGTCCATGGTTTAAGTTCCTGAGTCATAGCATATGGTTCATAGATCATGGTTCATGGGGTTGACTATGAACTATGAACCATGATCTATGAACTGACTATGCGCTCACGTTAAATTCTCTCAAAGCATCATTCAGGCTGGTCTTCAGATCGGTGCTGGCTTTACGCTGACCGATGATCAGTGCGCAGCTTACCTGATATTCACCTGCATTGAATTTTTTGGTGTAACTGCCCGGTATCACTACGCTTCTGGCAGGTACACGGCCTTTGTATTCGATGGGTTCGCTTCCGCTTACATCAATGATCTTGGTAGATTGGGTCAATACTACATTGGCACCCAGCACCGCTTCTTTTTCAACCACCACACCTTCTACCACAATACAACGGCTGCCGATAAAACAACCATCTTCAATAATTACCGGGCTCGCCTGTAAAGGTTCCAAAACCCCGCCAATACCCACGCCACCACTCAGGTGAACGCCTTTGCCAATCTGGGCACAACTGCCTACGGTGGCCCAGGTGTCTACCATGGAGCCCTCATCTACAAATGCACCGATATTTACATAGCTGGGCATTAAAACCACATTCTTTGCGATATAGGCACCATAACGGGCAACGGCATGGGGCACAGCCCTCACACCCAGTTCTTTATAATTGCTTTTCAGCAGCATTTTATCGTAAAATTCAAAGGGGGGCAGGGTCCAGGTCTGCATCTGTTGTACACCAAAATAAAGCAGGATGGCCTGTTTTACCCATTCGTTCACCACCCAGCCATTATCGGTTGGGGATGCAACCCTTAAACGGCCCTTATCCACTTCCTCGATCACGGCTTTAACCGCATCTGTGTATTTTGAATCTTTCAGTAATTCCCTGTTACCCCAGGCTTCCTGGATCTGAACTTGTAATGACATGCTTATTTTTTTTGCAAACATACAGTTTCGGGAGGTTATCGGAACTGAAGAATGCTATTGTTCTGTCACAATTTGCCATTTGCCCTTTACATTTGCTTTTGTAACCTATGCTGCCCTTTAACAACGATATCGAATCCTGCCTGGAACAGCTGAATGCCGGCGGACTGATCCTGTATCCCACGGATACGGTCTGGGGTATCGGCTGCGATGCCACGAATGCAGAGGCCGTAGCCAAGATCTATCGCTTAAAAAAACGTGAGGATTCGAAAGCCATGATCGTTCTGGTGGCAGATGAGCGGGATATTCTTCATTATGTGACCCAACCCGAACTGCAGATCTTCGATTATATCAAGGGGGTGAACAGGCCCACCACTGTAATTTATGATGGTGCGGTGGAACTGGCAGAAAACCTGCTGGCCGAAGACGGCTCGGTTGCCATCCGTATTTGTGATGAACCTTTTTGCAAGAATCTGATCAAAAGATTCCGCAAACCGATTGTGAGTACCTCTGCCAATATCAGCGGATACCCATCGCCACAATGTTTTGCCGATATTGAACCTGTGATCGTTGATGGAGTGGATTACGTAGTTAACTACCGCCAGGACGATACAGAACCCCGTAAACCATCCTCTATAATCAAATGGGAAAAGGATGGAACCCTCAGCATTATCCGCCCCTGATCTGTGCATAACCCTGTGCAGAAAAAGCATTTTTTGTTAATAGGTTGTAAGAGAGCACGTTAAATGCCGTTTCGCCTGAAATCCTTTACTGGTAATAATTCTACGACAAAATGCGATTAAATTCTACTTGCATTTATCCATTTTTAGCGCGAACTTAAGGGTAGTAAAAATTACGTTATGCAAAAGCTCAGCACAGGTATTCCGCCGGGTAAGATGAAAGCATTTTCACGGTCTCTTTCCCCATCAGATCATCATGATGTAAGTATGCTCTCTCACCAGGGCAGAAAAAGAAATTCGCATGTTAAACTCTCGATCCCGCATCTCAGAAAGATCGCTTCCAGTTTTATTCTGTTCGATTGGGAGTTCTTCAGTAATGAACTGGAATATGAGTAATATCCGCAACGTCATTTCGAACGCAGCGTAGCGAAGAGATTTTATTTGACGATACCTTATAATTTGAAGAGACATCTCTCCCTCATTCTTCGGGGTCGAAAAGACGGTCTAAATAAAACTTCCCCCGATAACTTAGTTCTTCTTGGTTATTTTTGCAGCGATGCAAAAGATCCTGGTCATTCAAACAGCATTTATCGGCGATGTGGTATTGGCTACGGGTATCCTCGAAAAATTACATGCCTGTCATCCTGAAGCTTCTATTGATATCCTCGTAAGGAAAGGCAATGAATCGCTTTTTACAGATCATCCTTTTTTGCATGAAGTATTGATCTGGGATAAAAAACAATCCAAGTATGCGCACCTGCTCTCTTTGCTGAAACAGATCCGGCAGAAACGCTATGATATTTTGATCAATGTACAACGCTTTGCTGCTACGGGTTTCCTGACAGCTTTCTCCAAAGCCAAACAAACGATCGGGTTTGATAAGAACCCCTTCAGTTTTTTATTTTCTGATGTGATCAGGCATGTAGTCAATGAAGGTAGTTACATATTGCACGAGACAGAAAGAAACCATGAGTTGATCCGTGCTATTACGGATAAGACAGCGGCAAAACCGAAACTATATCCTTCAGAAAAAGATCAAAAAGCTGTTGAACAATGGACGGGTACAAAGTTTATTTGTATTGCACCTGCTTCTGTATGGTTCACCAAACAGTTTCCTGCTGATCAGTGGAAAGAACTGGTAAATGCATTGCCTCAGAACCTTACGGTATATCTTTTAGGCGCCCCCGGCGATCAGGCTTTATGTGAATCTATCCGTTCGGGATCGCAACATCCATCCATCATCAATCTCTCAGGCAAACTGAATTTTCTTGAGTCAGCAGCATTGATGAAAAATGCTGTCATGAATTATGTGAATGATTCTGCGCCGATGCATTTTGCTTCTTCTGTGAATGCACCCGTTACAGCTGTGTATTGCTCTACCATACCGGCTTTTGGCTTTGGCCCTTTATCTGATAACAGCCATATTATTGAAGTGACAGAACCCCTCAGTTGCCGTCCCTGTGGCTTGCATGGAAAGAAAACCTGTCCGCTCGGACATTTCAACTGTGCCCGGCTGATCACCCGCCAGCAATTGCTGTCCGTTTTGCCCCAAATAGCCAAATAAACAATCCGTAGTACATTTGCAGCAATGGAGATACGTTGTACCGATAGGGAATTATTCATTTTTGAACAGATTGGCAAAGCTGCTGAAGCCTTGAACCTGCCCTGTTACCTGATAGGGGGATTTGTGCGCGATAAGATCATTGGCCGTAGTACCAAGGATGCTGATATTGTTTGCCTGGGCGATGGGATAGAACTGGCCAATAAAGTGGCTGATCTGTTTACGCCCCGCCCTTATGTTTCTTTTTTTAAAACCTTTGGCACGGCACAGATCAAGCTGGAGGATATTGAGATCGAATTTGTGGGGGCCCGCAAAGAAAGTTATACGCATAACAGCCGCAAACCTGAAGTGGAACCCGGTAGTATAGAGGACGATCAGAACCGCCGCGATTTTACCATTAACGCATTGGCCGTAAGCCTGAACAAAGAAGATTTTGGAAAACTGATCGACCCTTTTGACGGGTTGGGTGATATTGTGAAGAAGAATATCCAAACCCCACTCGCACCGGCCCAAACCTTTAGTGATGATCCTTTGCGGATGATGCGTGCCATCCGGTTTGCCGCGCAATTACAGTTTGTGATCGCCCCGGAAACCTTTGTTGCCATCAAAGAAAATGCACAGCGCATAAAAATTGTTTCACAGGAAAGGATCAGCGATGAACTGAATAAGATCATGCTTTGTGAGAAACCTTCTGTGGGCTGGGATCTTTTATTTAAAGCCGGTTTATTACAGCTGATCTTTCCTCAAATGATCGATCTGCATGGGGCAGAGTTTGTAGATGGAAAGGGCCATAAAGATAATTTCTACCATACCCTTCAGGTGCTGGATAATATAGCAGAAAATACGGATGACCTGTGGTTAAGATGGGCCGCCTTACTGCATGATATTGGTAAACCCGCCACCAAACGCTTTGAAGAAGGCCATGGCTGGACCTTTCATGGCCATGAAGTAGTAGGGGCGAGAATGGTGCCGAAGATTTTTACCAAACTTAAGCTGCCGTTGAATGAGAAAATGAAGTTTGTACAGAAACTGGTATTGCTGCACCTGCGCCCGATCAGTCTTACCAAAGAAGAGATCACCGACAGCGCCATCCGCCGCTTATTATTTGATGCCGGAGAAGATATTGACCACCTGATGATGCTATGCGAAGCAGATATCACCAGTAAGAACCCCAATAAAGTAAGGCGTTACCTGCAGAATTTTGAACTGGTGCGTAAGCGTTTGTTGGAGGTAGAAGAAAAAGACAAGATCCGCAACTGGCAGCCGCCTATTTCGGGGGAAATGATCATGGAAAAGTTCGGGTTAAGTCCCAGCAAACCCGTCGGGATCATCAAAGATGCCATCCGCGAAGCCATACTGGACGGCGAGATCCCCAACGAATTTGAAGCCGCCTACGCCTTCATGCTCCAAAAAGCCGCCGAACTGAACTTGCAGGCGGTTGAGTAATAGTTAGTATTTTAGCAAACTTTTCAGTGAGTTGTGAGTAGTGAGCATGTGCCAATAAACAAATGAACCAATAAACAAATAAACCCACCGGATGGCGATATTAAAATTCAGGATCTACCTCGAAGAAGATGATGCAGTTTACAGGGATATTGTGATCAAACACACCCAGAGTTTTCAGGACCTGCATTTTGCGATCTTAAAATCGTATGAATTTGACTCGAAGCACAAAGCCACGTTCTTCCGCAGCAACGATAACTGGCTGCGTGGCCGTGAGATCAGTTTTGAGAAATATGATAAACCTTATGTGGTGGACCCGCTGATCATGTCCGAAGTAACCATCGGTTCAGAGATCCGTGACACCAACCAGAAATTTGTGTACGAATATGATTTTGAAAAACATTGGGTCTTCCTGGTAGAACTGATCAATGTAAGTAAAGAAGAAAGCAGTAAGATCACATACCCCGCCACTTCCAGAACAGAAGGTATTGGTCCGCAGCAATACGGAACCAAGAGTTTACTGGGCGATAAGTTTGCCGATATAGAAGAAAAATACGATCTCGCAGAAGCCGCCGAAGGTTTCGGCACAGAAGGAGAGGATGGGGAAGAAGCCGAGGATGATGCCGGAGGAGAAGAGGAAACAGGGCACGAAGAGGAGTTTTAGGTAGTAAGTTGTAAGTCATAAGTATTTCAATAAAAACCAACGGCAAGGCCCGTTGGTTTTCTTTTCTCAATAAGAATCAAAATTTAAAATTTCCCCTCCTCCCCGAGGAGGGGCCGATGTAAAAGCCAGCGGCTTTTACATCGGGGGTGGTGATGGGGCTATATATTATGAACGAACTCACACAAAACACAGTCATCATCATCGCCGGCCCAACTGCCGTAGGTAAAACATCTTTTGCCATAGCCCTGGCACAACATTTTCAAACGGATATCATCTCCGCCGATTCCCGTCAATGTTATCAAGAAATGAAGATCGGTGTAGCACGTCCATCAGAAGAGGAACTTGCTGCAGTAAAACATTATTTTATTGCATCTCATTCTGTAACAGAGGATCTGAATGCAGGCAGTTTTGAGAAGTATGCATTGAATTCAGTGGATGAGATCTTTCAGAAAAAAAAAGTGGAAGTAATGGTGGGCGGTACCGGACTGTACATCAAATCATTCTGTGAAGGCATTGATCCCATGCCCGAGATTCCGGAAGCAACAAGACAAGAGGTGATCGATGGCTACAAACAAAAAGGGTTGATCTGGCTGCAAAAAGAATTGGAACAAAAAGACCCCGCATTCTGGGCCGTTGCCGAACAACAGAACCCGCAACGTTTAATGCGGGCATTGGAAGTATTGTATGCTACCGGACAATCCATCATGGTCTATCGCACCAAAAAGAAAATAGAAAGGCCGTTCCGTATCATTAAGATCGGCCTGGAAATATCCAAAGAACAATTGCACCACAATATCAACACAAGGGTAGACCAGATGATGCAGGAAGGCTTGTTGAAAGAAGTGGAATCCTTATTACCCTACCGTAACCATAATGCTTTGCAAACCGTTGGCTACCGGGAAATCTTTGAGCACCTGGATGGAAAATGCAGTCTGGAGGAAGCGGTGGAACATATCAAGAATAATACCCGTCATTATGCCAAACGCCAGATGACATGGTTCAAGAAGGATACAGAGATCCAATGGTTCAGTCCCGCACCTGCCTCTCTTCCGCAGGTTACCGCTCTGGTTTAGAAGTATTTAACCGAATATATAATATTTGTTAAGAGTGCCTTGCAAATAAGCAGTATTCGTATTTCTTTTCGGATATTGTTGTTCAAAACCTTGTAAAAAAATCGTTATGAGAAAATGGTTATTGGCCATGCCGGCGGCCTTGTTGCTAAGCAGCAGCCTTTCGGCACAGGCCCCGAAAATTGTGTTTGAGAAATACACATTGCCCAATGGGTTAACAGTGATCCTTCACCAGGATAAGTCAGCTCCTGTGGTGGCGGTATCTGCCCTTTATCATGTAGGGTCTAAAAATGAAGACACGGCCCGCACCGGCTTTGCCCACTTTTTTGAGCACCTGATGTTTGAAGGCAGTGAGAATGTAAAGCGGGGCGATTTTGATAAATATACATCCAATGCCGGTGGCTATAATAATGCCAATACTACGCAGGACCGTACCTATTATTTTGAACTGTTCCCAAGTAACCAGTTTGCTTTAGGACTCTGGCTGGAAAGTGAAATAATGTTACACGCCAAGATCGAAGACGTGGGTGTGAACAAAAAGAAAGAATTAGTGAAGCAACAAACACGCCAGCGTATCGATAACCAGCCTTATGGAACCATTATCGGTGAGATCTTCAAGAGGGCATTTAAAGTGCATCCTTACCGTTGGCAGCCCATCGGTAGCCTGGAACATTTAAGCAGGGCCAAACTGCAGGATTTTATAGATTTCTACAAAACATTTTATGTACCCAATAACTGCGTATTAAGCCTTGCCGGCGATATTGATATCCCGCAGGTAAAGCAGCAGATCGAAGCGTATTTCGGTTCCATTCCCAAAGGAGTAAAACCCATCCCGCGCCCTAAAGTAACGGAACAGCCGTTGGGAGGGGAAGTGCGTGATGTGATCGAAGATAATATCCAGTTACCGGCTGTTGTGCAGGCATACCGCTCACCTAAACAGGGTAGTGATGAGTATTATGCATTCAATGTACTCTCAACCTTATTATCCGGCGGTAACTCATCAAGGATGAATAAATACATTGTAGATGAAAAACAACTGGCTGTGCAGGCAGGTGCTTTTAACTATGCACTGGAAGATGCGGGTCTGTTCATCACCTTCGGGATTGCCAATATGAATATCAAACCCGAAGATCTTGAAAAAGAGATCCAGGTAGTGATAGATGGTGTGAAGAATAAAATGGTGGATGATCGTGAATTTGTGAAAGTGAAAAACCAGATCACCACCGAGTTCGTTACCAAGAACGCCACCATGGCGGGTATTGCAGAAACACTGGCCAATTACCAGGTATATTTTGGAGATGCCAACCTGATCAATACAGAGATCAACCGTTACAATAAAGTAACACGTGAAGACCTCATGAATGTGGCCAAAAAATACCTGAACAAGGATAACCGGGTTACGTTGTATTATGTACCGAAAGGAACCAAAAAATAAAACGTAAAATGATCCCTTTCCAATTAAACAGAAACACCATGAAAAAAATATTTCTTTTCCTCATCATATCCCTGCCTGTTGCGCTGATCGCACAGACAAAAATTGACAGAACGCATGCTCCCAAACCGGGTCCGGCACCCATGATTAAAGTAGGGGAGCCCGCCACGTTTACTTTGGCCAACGGTCTAAAAGTATTTGTGGTACAGAATACCAAACTGCCCCGTGTATCGGCTACTTTAACGATTGACCGTGAATCGATCGTTGAAGGTGATAAAGCGGGGTTGACAAGCCTGGCCGGAGAATTATTCCGCAGGGGTACCACAAAAATGAATAAAGCTACCCTTGATGAAGAGATCGATTATCTCGGTGCCACTATTAATGCATCTGCCCGGAGTGTGGATGCGTTTTCGTTGAAGAATAATTTTCCAAAAGTATTTGGGCTGATGGCGGATATTGCTTTGCGCCCTTCCTTCCCCGCGGATGAATTGGAGAAGATCAGGAAACAGGAATTATCCGGACTGGCGCAGAATAAAGAAGATGCCAATGCCATTGCCACCAATGTGGTAAACAAACTTGTATATGGCAAAGACCATCCTTACGGAGAAGTGGAAACAGAAGAGACGGTAAAAAGGGTAACGGTGGATGATATCAAAACCTATTACAACACTTACTGGAAACCCAATATCGCTTACCTGATCTTTGTAGGGGATATTACAGTGGATGAAGCAAAAAAACTCACTGAAACAGCTTTTGCCGGCTGGCAAAAAGGAAATGTTCCTGCCCCTGTGTATGCATCTCCGGCTCCGCCTGCCAAAACCTATATTGCTATTGTAGACAGGCCCAGTTCTGTACAGAGTGTGATCAACCTGGTTACGCCGGTTCAGTTAAAACCCGGTGCACCGGATCTGATCCCCGGTTCAGTAATGAACAGCCTGTTAGGAAATGGATCATCCGGAAGGCTGTATAAAAATCTTCGTGAAAAATATGGCTTTACCTATGGTGCTTATTCAAGACTGAGTTCCGACCGGATGATCGGAAATTTTAAAGCCAGTGCCTCTGTTCGTAATGAAAAAACAGATAGTGCGATCGGGCAGTTCCTGGTAGAGTTTAACCGCATCCGTACAGAAGCCGTTAGCAATGAAGATGTGGCACAGACAAAAAATGAAATGAGCGGAAGTTTTGCGCGTTCATTGGAAAGCCCTTCCACCATTGCCGGTTTTGCTTTGAATGTGGCGAGGTATAACCTGCCCAAAGATTATTACCAGAATTATTTAAAGAACCTGGCAGCCGTAGATAATGCAGCAGTTAAAGCCATGGCGGATAAATATGTATTGCCCGGCAATATGCATATTGTGATCGTGGGTAATGCAAAACAAATAGCTAAAGGCCTGGAGAAATATGGCGAGGTAAAATACTTTGATGTATATGGTAACGAAAAAGCTGCCCCTTCTGAAAAGAAAGCAGATGCTTCAGTTACACCGGATGTCATTATGAAAAAAGCCATAGAAGCAGAAGGTGGTGAAGCAGCGATCAACGCTATTAAAGATGTTACGATGAAAGGCACTGCGAGTGTAATGGGTAATAACCTCGATTTTGGCGTTACCTATGTATTGCCGAACGGGTATTTACAAAACCTGAGTATGAGCGGGATGTCGTTATCCAAACAACTGGCTAAAGGGGGAACCTATTCTGTTGTGCAACAGGGGGCCGCGCAGGAATTGAAAGATGATGATAAAGAAGAGCTGGATGAACAGGCTTCTTTATTTCCTGAACCCTATTACCTGAAGAACGGATATGTATTGGCGGTAAAAGGAATTGAATCATTGGATGGAAAGGACGCCTATAATGTAGAAGTGAAATCACCCAAAGGAAGGACCTTCAACCTGTATTACGACCTGGCCACCGGCCTCCGTGTAAAAGAAGTGAGAACCCAGGAATCACCTGCAGGTAAAAGCACGATACAGTTAACCACTGCTGAATTCAAAACATTCAATGGTG
>CBHRAM010000070.1:0-11682 GCA_966076165.1 uncultured Chitinophagaceae bacterium | reverse complement strand
ACAATATTATTTACATGCATTTGCATCTAAAATAAGATTTGTCATTATTACTATATGTACACATTCGTATTAGTACAATTTCCTTTCAGCTTGTCAGTATTTTAAATTCAATTCATTCCGAAAATAAAAAACGGCTGCCTTCTGGCAACCGTTAAAACACCCTATTTTTCAAGGTGGTGAATCTTATAAAATGCTTATTCTTCTTTGGTGTCCGCTTTTTTTGAAAGTAACAGCTTGTTTTCCAGTAGCTTATTCGCTTTAAAGATATTCAGTTCGTTGCTGAAGCGGGTTTGATCGGCTGCCGACCAATTTGGCGTAAGCCCCGAAAGATCCGGTTTGCCGGCATCTACCCAACTGGTGTACCAAAAATCGGCGATCAGGTTTGCGCTGTTTAATAGCTGATCATTGATACTTGTTTTTAAGGCAGCCGCATAGGCTTTTGCAAACTCTGAGGTATAACTTTTCGACTCTCTTCCCCTGCGGATCTGTACACGGAATTTTTGGGCATCGGTAAAACCCTTACTGACTTCTTTTTCCTGCTCCAGCATAACCGGCACCAAAGCCGCCGATCTTCTCACCGCGGCCCATATAGCAGCTTGCGGGTTTTTAAGATACGTGGCTGTATGCGATGAATAGAGTGTATAGTTGGCGATCTCTATCTCGGGAATGGTTGACTCCCACAAACTATGCAGGCCTTTTTGATCGGTCAGCTGTCCATCATAATTTACCGTTGTATGCAATGGCACATTGGCATCACCAATATAATGGCCAATATCTGCCGCATAGAACAGGATGCTGTCTTTATTACCGCTTCTGAATGCTTCGGTCAGTTTCCCTTTCATATATACCACATGATATGGCACATACCCATATTTCAATAGACTGTCTTTCGAATATTTTTTAACGGCTGACGTCCAGTCTTCCGGCATAGTCGTAGCCGCATTCTTTCCATACATTTCAAGATCGATAAAATGTTTGGTGGCTTCCGTACTATCGGTATTCCGGCGCACATCCGGCCGGGGGGCATTGGTTACCAGGTTTTCCATATGCTGGTAAAAGAACGGGGCCATTTGCGGGGGCAATTCATATACCGCCAACTGGTGTACGGTTTTATGAACCAGAAAACCCCAACTGCCCAGTGTGATCAATCCTGCTGCCAATATTGCTGAAAATCTGAAATGCCTCATCATACCTTTTAATACTGATTTTTAAATGAATAGTGTCAAATGTATCATTTTCGGTGAACCCGGCTGTAATAATTAGGTGAATATTGCTACTAATCCGCTGATAACAAAAATTTTAGCCGAAACCCAGGAGTAACTTACATTTGATTATAACCCGACACTTATGAGTACCATTCTTGAACTCCAGAACCTGAAGAAGTATTATGCTACCCAGAAAGCGGTAGATGATATCAGTTTTTCGATCAACAAAGGCAGCATTTTTGGTTTATTGGGACCTAACGGTGCCGGTAAGACCACTTTGCTACGGATGATCACCGGCATCTTCTATCCCGACAGCGGCAGTATCCAGTTCGACGGGAAAGCGTTTGACCCGCTGAACGATATTATTAAGATCGGATATATGCCCGAAGAGCGCGGGTTATATAAGAAGATGAAGATCGGGGAACAGGCCCTCTATCTTGCGCAGCTGAAAGGGCTGAGCAAAAATGAAGCCATGGAAAAGATCCGGTTCTGGTTCAAAAGACTGGAGATGGAAAGCTGGTGGAACAAGAAAGTGGAAGACCTGAGTAAGGGAATGAGCCAGAAACTCCAGTTTGTGATCACTGTGTTACACGAGCCCAAACTCATTATCCTTGATGAACCTTTTAGTGGATTAGACCCGTTGAATGCCAGCCTGATCAAGGATGAGATCTATGGATTGTCGCAAAGAGGTTGTACCATCATCTTCAGTACCCACCGTATGGAACAGGTAGAAGAGATCTGCGATCATATTGTGCTGGTTAACCTGGGACAGAAAGTATTGGACGGAACGGTTTCTGATATCAAACAGCAATTCAAAGAAAATAAATTCAGTATCAAACTGGGCGAGCTGCCTGCCAACATCAGCAGTCATGCTTTTGAAGTGGCTAACCAGAAAGCCAATGAATTAACCGTTAAGATCAAAGAGGGTTTCAGGAGTAATGATGTGCTGCAATACTTCCTTCAGCAGAACCTGACCATTGAATCCTTCAATGAAATATTACCCTCATTGAATGAAATCTTTATCAATCTTGTAGAAGGCACAAGGGCCACTACCAGAGCCTTTCAGCCTGTTAAAGATTAATTATCCCAACCATTTCAAACTGATTTTATGAATAAGACCTTACTCATTATACAAAGAGAATACCTTACCAGGGTAAAAAATAAACGTTTCCTGCTCACTACTTTTCTGATGCCCCTGCTGATCGTTGTACTGATCGGCGGAAGCACTTATTTTTCTATCAAAGGAAAAGATGAACATAAGATAGCCGTTGTTGATAATAACGGATTCTTTAAAAACAATATCAAGAGCAGCAAAGAAGTCGCTTTCGCATTTCCCGAGGGTGTGGATACTACGAATTACCTGAGCAAAGGATATACAGATATCATCCTGATACCCAAATTCGAAGGCACCGGAAAAACCAATTATATTATCCGCTCTAAGAAAAGGATCGGCATCAATACAGAAGGTACGATTGCGGAACGCATCAATGCTGCTATTGAAGACAATATGCTGCAGAATGCAGGCATCAGCAAGATGCAGCTGGATTCGATTCATAAACAATCGCAGTTTGCTGAATTAAAGGCAGTGGAGGAAAATGAAGCCGGCAGTACCAAAGAAAGCAATGCCGCCTTATCGTATGGCATTGGTTTTGGCAGTGGCATGCTCATCTATATTACCATGTTTATTTATGGCGCCATGGTAATGCGTGGGGTGATGGAAGAAAAAACAAACCGGATTGCCGAAGTAATGGTGAGCAGTGTAAAACCTTTTCAGCTCATGGCCGGCAAGATCATCGGGATCGGTGCCGTGGGACTTACACAGTTTCTGATGTGGATCATCTTGATCATAGGACTTACCACAGCCGCACAGGCATTTATCCCACATGATGTGATGGAACAGGTGCAAACCTTGCAACAGGCCAACGGACAAATGCCCGGTGGCGGCATGATGAAAGCAGGAGATGCTGCACAACAGATCTATAAAGTACAACACACCATCAGCACTGCCAACTGGCCGGTGATCATCGGTTGTTTTATCTTTTATTTCCTGGGTGGTTATTTATTTTATGCAGCCCTTTTCGCAGCAGTGGGTAGTGTGGTGAATGAAGATCCACAGGATGCGCAGAGCCTGATGCTGCCTATTACTATGCCGATCATCTTCTCATTTATCATTATGAGCAATGCAGTGCAGGACCCAAGCACACCGATTGCTGTCTGGGCAAGTATCATTCCTTTCAGTTCACCGATGGTAATGATGGCCCGGATCGCGTATGGTATCCCCGGCACGGTTCCTTACTGGCAGCTTGGATTAAGTATGCTTTCTTTGATCGGCGGATTTGTATTCACTACCTGGTTAAGCGGTAAGATCTACAGAACCGGTATTTTGATGTATGGTAAGAAAGCCACCTGGAAAACTATGTTTACCTGGGCTTTCAGGAAAAGCTGATGAATATTGAACAAGGAATATTGAATGATGAAGTGAAAACAACTTCGATATTCAATATTCCTTGTTCAATATTCGATATTCCCTACTGTGCCAACGAGATCCGGATATTTACTCCCGCTCTTGTATTGGTGATCGGTGCAGATGTTGAGATGTATGGGATCACTTTTCTTTGATCGAAGAAGAACTTAATATTGATCCGGTTATTGATCACATAATCAATGGATGGCTGAATGGAAATATCTTTCTGTCCGCCTGTTCCGTAAGCATTTGTCTGATCCAGACGGCTGTTGCTGTTCGACACATCCCTTACGGTTACATCCAGTTTCATCGTAAGATCATTCTGCAATTTCTTACCTTTGCCACCCGGCAAGGTAAATGGCAGTTTTACCCCTTTCTTTTTCATTCCGATACCAAATACCCAGTCGGTACTATGACTCTCACTTAACTGGTAATCGATCAGGCTCAGGCTTAACAAGCGGCTCTTACGGTATTCGAATTTCAGGTTCAGCTGATCCACCGTTGTTACATCAACGCCGATCAATGGTTCAAAGCCTTCTTTGATCGTAATATTCGGCACAAGGAAATAAGGGATATAGTTTCCGCTTAAAGTATCAATAAATCCAGGTGCGCTGAACCGGAACGGATCCTGGTACAACAAGGCACTATTGAAACTATTCATACTCAGTGTACCGTTATATCCGTGTGTAATAATGATATTACTGAATACTTTGGAAATGCTCTCGTTCTTGGTAAGCCCGGAGTAATTCAGTTTCCAGTTAGGCTTTGGCAGAATGCCAGAGAACGGATTAGAAGTGATCTTGGTGTTGGATTGTTTGATCAAGGAAACCGTATTCGGATCTTTTCCGGTATAGGCTGCCAGGAATGCAGGCACCAGTACATCCTGTGCATAGCGGCCATATCCTTTGGCAAATCCATCTGCCGTGAATTTTTGTCCGGGTGCAAGGCTCTGCCAATAAGGGTTTTGTTCAGCCACGCGTTTTGAAACGATCAAACGGTTATTTTCAAAAGTCTGGAAAGTAGCCGAGATCTCATTAGGGTTATGGTTGCTGAATAAAGTATTGAATGCGATATAAGAAACACTGAAGCCCCCGCTTGATAATGGATTCAAATGATTCAATCCTGAACTACCGGTTGTATCCTTATACAATTCGGAATATTCCTTTGTAAATGTTTTATCCAGGTTCAGATCGATCCTGAAATCACGCAAGGGTTCCAGCTGCGCAGTAATGGTGAACCGCTGCTGGAAGGATTGTCTGTAAAGGAAATTGAAAGTACTATCGCGGGTGATCAATCCTGCGGCTCCTTTCTTTTCCAGCCAGGCAGCATCCGGTTGTTTGCCGAATACATAATCCAGTCCGGGTGCCGATGTTTTCCAATCCTGGCCCAGGTAACGGGTACTATCCATATAACCCGGAACACGGCTGCTATAGGTTTCTGCATATTGCACATTCACAGCCCTTACCATCGTAATCAATCTTCCGATTGATCTGGTAAAACCTCCCAGCTCAACAGGCTCATTTGATTTCTGTAAGTTTTGGGCATTTTTTGCATCCCGCTTCTGCTGACGCCATTTTTTTAATGCAGCACGCTTTTTCTTTCCTTTCAAACCTTTCACCACTTCTTCCCGCGAAGGAATGGTTACACCCAATGCATTTTTATTCGCATCCTTTACATCTGCAGGATTGGTTTTGGGTTTTGGGACCGGCACATTATCAATTGCCCGCAGCCATTTTGATTTATTATAGAGGCTGGCAAAATTGAAGTCAGCCCTAAGGTTATTTTCCTGCGAGTTCTCAATGGTATTACCCAGTGCAATTGCCAGGCGGCTTGCGCCGATCCAGTTATACGATGTTCCGTAACTATACCGTGCATTGATCCAGTCTGTTAAAGGCAATTTATTAAATGGCAAGGTATAACTCAGTGTGGCTTTCTGCTGATACAAAGTATTTCGGCCACCTTTTAATAAGTTATCCCTTACGGTATCTCTTTTGGCTTTGGTATCCAGCCTGCCAAACGGTTCATCTATCCTTGCATTATTCGTAGCATTGAAATCAAGGTTCAAAGAGCGGGCCAGATCCCAACGCATACCATATAACCTGTCGAAAGTGTAATACTTATCGTACGTAGTATCCACTCTTTCTACTTTGGTATCGAATTTATTTACGATCCTTGGGATGAACTCACCAAACTGGCGGTTGATATCTGCACGGAACATCAGGTAACTCGGTTTCAGGTTAAAATTAAAATCCCTGAACAATGCCAGCCATGGTGTTCTGCTTTTGATAATACCTTTAAAAGGTTCAATATATTTCGTTTGTCCCACAAACGTATATCCGAAGCCACCCCGCTGTTTGGTTACTTTGTTTTCCAATATCAGCGGACTTGTCTGGGAAGTTTGTGAGTAAGCATAACTGAAATCAAAATTGCTCAGACGGAAAAGATTGGGTTTTCCTCTTCCTGCTGTAAATCGGACATTGGTAAAATTCAATGTTTTGATCGTGGTCTGGTCAACAGCTGCATTTCTGATAGAATCCCTTTTGTCTTTGGAGGATCCGTTCAGTTTCTCCTTGTACAATATATCCATATCGTACGGATCGTATTGTGGTGTAAGGATCGTACGGTTAATGCTTGCATATACAGGAAGGGAAAGTCTTGCACCTTTAGGTACCAGCTTACCCGCATCAATGGAAGCTGCCGCATCAAACTGCATCAGGTTATCCTTGTATCGTTCATTCACCCGTTGTTCTATCGTTCCAAAACCTTGTGTATGTGTATTGGCTGATACAGAAATTTTACCCAGGTCAGCAAGGTTCAGATCCACCCTTCCCAAGGCTGCCCATCCACCATGCTCGTCCAGTTGCGATAAGCGAAGTTCATTCACCCATACTTCTGTGTTAACGATTGAGCCATCCGGCTTTAAAGGATTTTCAATGGCCACCATGATACCCCTTACTTCACCCAGGTTGGGATTACCCAGTATTGAGATCGTTCTGTTGTCGAGCTTAGTCCGGAAAATTTTGGAATTTAAAACTCCGGAATTATTTCTCAGGATCTTCAGATCAATCAGAGAACGTAAACTGATATCCAGATTATTTTCTGTGGGCCATACTTTATCTTCCTGTCCCCGGATATAGGTTCCCGCCGGTGTGACCTTTAACGGGATCTTGATCTCGTAATAGTTATTCAGGAAATCCTGACCGATCCTTACAATGGCATTCAACTCATTATCTTTCACCGGGCGCTGGCCTACCATTGACTCTGCGTGAATATACATAGACAGTTTACCATACTGTCTTACATCAAGATTCAATGTTTTAAAAACACCTCTCGCATCACCGCTGATCAGGTTATTGATCTTTAAACTCATGGCCTGCTCATTCTGCTGCAGGTTAACACCGTTGTTACTTAACAACTGAACACGTTCAACTCCCGGAGGCATGATATAGTTAACCGGTTGCCTGCTGCTGTTTTCTTCAAGGCTTACCGCCAATGTATTCAATACGGTTCCGAATGTATTATTCACGGGTGTGTATGAACCGGTGGTGTCAATATTATACGTGAATTGTCTCCATACATTTCTAACCAGGTCAAGCCTTGCCAGACGCAGTACAACGGAATCTTCAAAATCAGTTAAATACAATCTCGCAAAACGAATGGATTTGAACCCCTGTATACCACCCACTGTTTTTGAATAACCCTTGATCGGTATGCGGAACAGGAACCAATTCTCTGTACGTCTAACCCCATCTGCCGAGTTTACATTGATCACTCTTTTATCGGTGATATAAGGCGTAGTGCCTACATCCATACCCGGCTGCAGGTTAATTTCATATTCGTAATACGATTCTGTTTCGTTCAATGTATTATCCCTGTTCAGGTCTTCATTATCGGGATATAAAGTGGCCGCAGAAGTAAATTGACTATTGGTGGTTGCCAAAGGTGAGTTGCCTTGCGGGTTATTGAAATTCTTATACCTGCCGAGGATTCCTGTATTGGTTGCATCAAAACTTGGATCGCGGTACCATTTATAGTTATCGTTTGAAGGATCGGATAATGCTTTCTGGTAAAGCGGAGAACCTGTTCCGAAATTACTCGCGATCTTATCCAGCACATATCCTTTCTTTCTTCTTTCTGCTGCATCATCGAGCCCATCAAAGCCCACATCCTGGTAAGGCCTGTCATCCGGGTTATTACTGAATGCCTGTGTGATCTGGATCGGGTTCACAGGTGTTTTACCCCATGTATTCGAACTATCCACCGCTGCCGGAATAGTTGGTGTATTCATTCCGTTCTCGTAAAAGCGTTTTCCGTCTTTTAAGATGTCTTCACTTACATTACCCAGGTTGAGGTACATTTTACCTCCCTTACTGTTAGGGTTTTTAATGAACGGATCCTGCGCCCAGAATTCTATGTACTCCACATTGGCTGTTTCAAGATCTGTTTGATCAATGGCCCGCATCAGTCCACCCCATCTTGCAGCAGGTTTGGTTAGTTTACCATTCGCATCTATTTCTGTTTTGCGCGATTCGAGATTGTAAGGCCCTCTTTCTGTAGGATAATACGCGATATCAAATGTAGCCGTCTGTACATCGGTGATATTCGTAGTACGTTGCGGAAACAATTCATTGGTAAATACCTGGCGAACACGCGGATCGCTCAACTCTGCAAGATCTCTGCGCAATGGATTGTTTACGCTGTTCCTGTCCTGCAGGTTAGGTTCAATATTATACCAGGCCAGTTTTGCCCGGTTGAAATTATAGTCGATCGAATCGGTCAATACCGCTTCCGGAAATTTCGGGTTGCCCTGTGGTGTAGAAGCCAAAGCCCAGGCTACCAAGGGGAAACGAAGATCAATGCTGGTTCTGGTTCCTTCAAAATCATCAAGAAAGATCAGGCCCTGATCGCCACTGCCGATTTGTGAAGGGTGGCCGGGTTTCAATACAGCCATTTCACCATAGGCTGCAATAGAGGATTTTGCTTTGGTGGAATAGAACGGCAGTTTATCAAGAAACCGTGTTAAGCCCGGAAGTTCAGAGCGGTAATTAAAATCAAGCCCGTACATTTTATTACTGATCGGATCTTCTCCATAACCCATTTTGGTAAAGAAAGGGCGTTCCGATAAACTCATATACGATGCTCCCAGTGTTAATTTTTTACTGGCCAGGTAGTCTACACGCAGCCCGGTGAAATTTCTTTGCTGGATCCCAAACCCTGCATTATTCTCAAAAGAAACTTTTACCGGAATATTGGAGCTGAGGATACCGGCATTGAGGATCTTAACCGTTCCCAGATTATAATCGATAGAATAATCGGAACCTTCTTTTAAGATCTGTCCGCCCGCTGTTACGGTTACTGAACCCGGAGGAATATTATACGCATTCAAATTGATCTCAGAACCACCTGCACTTCCTTTCACCGTTCCCTGCATAATAAACCGGTTCAGGTTGGCATAGGTCTGCGCAATGGCTTTGATCGAATCGTACAAGGCGTAATAGACATATTTTTTCTTCATGGCAGCCGGCATACCTGCAAAAGCCAGTGTATCCAGGTCACGCCCAAAAGGTTCGAGTACAGGAAATACCACACGGCCCATCTGTGGTAAAATGGTAAAGCCTTCCACATAATCGAATACACCATCCGGTTGCGGGTCATTTCGATTATTCAGCCGGTCGAGATTCAAGATCCGTAACAATGATTTACCATCAACAGCGGGTGAACTCTCCGGCAGGTATCTTTTTAATCCACCACTGGGTTCTTCATACATCACATTCAGCTGGAACCCGTCTCGCTGTATACCGCCAAACAGATCGAGTGAATACACGTTCTTCATCATCCATCCCCAGATCGGCAGTTCAATTCTTTGTGAAGTAGCTTTCAATAATTTCAGGAACAATACTTTCTGTACCCCCTTGGTTGAATCCAATGCCACATCCTGCGAAAACTCACCCACCTGGTAAACCCTTCCATTATACGTGTATTGATAGGCAACAGCCAATACCTCGTCTGACTGCAACTGAATATTCAATGACACAAAACCTACCTGCGGATTAAAATAATATTCTGAAGGGTTCAGTTTTCTTGCAAATGTTTTTTCATAATCATCTACGGGCCTCAGGCCTTTCGACAATAGTAGCGAATTGATGAGCGAAGGGTTTCTCGCATTCACATTATTAGCAAGCGGTGCATACAGATCATTCGCGCCATTGGCCGGTAATGGGTTCGTAGTCAAGGAATGCACCGAAGGATTATAGGGTTTGGGTTCCGCAAGATCCATCAAGCCCACAATATCCCTTGCATCGGTAGTGGCACCGGTACGATTGGTTACCCATACTTCCATTCTTTGGATCTGCACCTGCGAGTTCACAACAGGCAGGTTCGACATGGTTTTGTTATAGCTGTTGCGGAAATACTGTCCTAACAGGAAGTGGCGGTTCTCTTCATAATCATCCAGTGTTTTTTTGAAATTGGTAGTAGAGGTTCCACCCTGCAGTCCTACCGATTGACGGGTAGACCGCTGGTTGGCTACCGCTGCCGTAACAAACACTTTACCAAACTGTAACTGAGATTTGATACCAAACAGGTTCTGTGTGCTGGGTATCAATGTGCTTCTCGACTGAAATGAAATATTACCCGCTTCGAGGCTTTTGATGATCTCATCATCCATGCCTTTGTAATCCAGTTTTAACTGGTTGTCAAACCCGAGATTGGAGAGGGTGTTATAATTGATCGGAAACTTAAGCTTATCACCAATATTGGCATTTACATTCAGCTTGGCATCCATATTAAAATCAAAACCGCCGTTCTTTCTCGCTCTTTCCGGTAAAGTAGGGTTCTCAATGTTCTGTCCCTGATAACCGGCCATGATATTTACTTCACCGGTTGGCCTGATATCCACTTTCAATCCATTGGCCGTAGTGCCGAATATGCGATCAAAGAGTTTGTCATAGATCCGCATTTTGGGGCGTAGCGTCTTCAGGTTGAGGGCCGTTAATGCATCTGCCCTTCTTTTAAAATAATCCGATTCTGCTTTGCGGGATTCGAGCCGCCAGAACTCATCATATGTTAACATGGTAGGCACACGATAATACTTGCTGCCTACTTTTTCTATGATATAGTATTGCTTTGTTTTGGGGTCGTATTCAATATCCCTTTTAATAAGAGATGTGTCGCGGTAATCAAAAGGGTTCCTGCTTTGTGCAGACAAAGGATCACCTCTCCTGTCGCTGATAGGGTAGCGCAGGGTGGAGTCTTTTGACTGGGCTGATGACTGCACCGCAGACAACAATAAAAGACTGATACTGATAAATAAACGAAGATGCTTCAAACAGTTACGCTTGGTTAAGTAGACGTAGATTCGATAATAACAATAACTTGGTTACGTAGAAATAGAAGCGATAGGTTATAAATTTTTGAGTGCCTGTTTAATGATATCTTCCAGGGAAGCCTGTTCTCCAACAGATGCCATGGTTTTCTTTACTGCGGTTTCTGCCATCGGCCTGGAGATCCCCAGGGCGATCAGTGCATTTACAGCATCTGCATCCACTGTTTGAACACCGGCAACCGCAAAAGAACTTTCGATAGACTGTTTACCCAGTTTATCCCTTAACTCCACAATCAGCCTTTCGGCCGATTTCTTGCCTATGCCTTTGATACTTTCCAGCTGTCTCGTGTTGCCCTGAACGATAGCCCGGGCTATTTCATCGGGGCGCATGCCCGACAACATCATCCTTGCTGTTGATGCACCTACACCGGAAACACTGATCAACTGAAGAAAAATCTCTTTTTCGGCCAGTTCGGCAAAACCAAACAGGGTTTGCGCATTTTCGGTGATATGCAGGTATGTAAAGAGCTGTCCGCTTTCCTTATTGCTGATGGCCGAATAGGTATTCAGGCTGATCTGAAGGTCGTATCCTACCCCATTCACATCTACCACTACCCGTCCCGGTGTTTTTACAGCAAATTGTCCTCTAACAAAAGCGATCATAGCGTTTTCAAAAATATGTTAAAAAA
>CBHRAM010000069.1:0-11702 GCA_966076165.1 uncultured Chitinophagaceae bacterium | reverse complement strand
TTTTTCTAATTCGTTAATCCGCAATTCGCTAATCCACTAATCCGGAATAACCAGTTTATTATTATTCTTATTCACATCTGCCAACCGCTGGCTCGGATCGATCTCGATGGATTTGATCTGGCCGATATTTTTGGAGATCTCGAAAGCATATTCGGGATGTGTCCATTTCCATTCGGTATGTACGGTTCTTGGCACGGTTCCTTCTGCAGGTTTTTCTCCATACATCAGGTTTAACGGGATATAGTGCAATTCCTGGCTACCGTCTTTATAGGTAACCAACACATCCACCGGCATCGGCATTTTACCTACGCGTTTGATGGTGATGTATCCCTTGCCGTCCTTGGTATTGATATCACCTACTGCATAATCGATCTGTTTGGTGCTGTTGATCCAGTATTCTTTGTACCAGTCCAGTTCCATACCACTCAGTCTTTCAGCAACACGGATAAAATCATTAGGGTTGGGATGTTTGAAACGCCATTGATCATAATAGGACAATAATATTTTATCACGGATACTATCACTTACAATATATCCTAACTGAGAAATGAATACCGAGCCTTTACTATATGCAGCATTGCTATAAGCATAGTTGGTATTGTAATGATCTGAATGGGTACTGGCCGGTTCTTCCAAACCACTCTTGGCCAGATTGAAATACCCTCTGTACGAATTCGTAAACCAGAAACCCGGTGCATTGCGTAAAGTTGCCATCACGCGTGTACTGGAATAATCGGTAAACCCTTCATCCATCCATGGATACAAAGATTCATTGGTGCCCATCATCATCTGGTACCAGCTGTGCATCCACTCGTGTAATGCGGTTCCCACACTCGCACTTTTGATTAAGGTAGCCATCGGATATTCCATGCCGCCATCACCGCCCTGTATAAAAGTGTAGGTCTTGTAAGGATAGGCTCCAAATGTTCTGGCAATGACCGGATAAGCCAGTGCAGCCGTATCTGCTACTTTCTGCCAGCGGCTCTCCAGTGAATCAACTGCCTTATAAACAAACCGTAACAAAGGCCCGTCTTTTACAGCAGTCGTGCGTGTGATCATTTTATAATTCGGATCTGCTGCCCACATAAAATCATGCACATTGTATGCCTGCCATTTCCACACATTGGTTGATCCTGTATTGGGTTTTACTTTTGTTCCGGGTGTTTCATATCCAAAGCCCAGTTCATTCCCATTTTGCAGATCACCACCGGCTGTTACCATATAGGTTTTATCGATCGTAATATTCACATCATAATCACCCCACACACCATAGAACTCGCGGGCGATATAGGGATTGGCATTCCATCCCTGGTAATCATATTCCACCATTTTGGGATACCATTGGCTCATGCTGTAACGGATCCCTTCTGCATTATCACGTCCGCTTCTTCTGATCTGTACGGGCACCTGTGCTTCAAACACCACATCCATCTGCACTTTGCTTTTAGGAAGAACAGGTTTGCTTAAAGTTACTTCCAGAATGGTTTCATGCTCCTTTAGTTTCTGCTCAACACCATTGATCTTAATACTTTTTACCCGCTGGTAGCCGATCTCATCAGGATTCAGTTTGCTGATCCGGTCTTTCACCCTTGCATCCCAATCCAATCCATCACTGCCCCTGCGCGGTTCTGCGATCTTTGTTTTTCCCAGCTCAATGCTCCGAACATCCATGCTGCTTCCCGGCTGAAATGCATTCCAGTACAAATGAAAGAACACCCTTGACAAGGTATCGGGTGAATTATTGGTGTATTCCAGTTTCTCTGTTCCATTAAAACGGTTGGTGGCCACATCCATCGCCACATTGATCGTGTATTTGATACGTTGCTGCCAGCGGTCGGGCTGGGCGTTAGCAGATGTTAAATGATAGATGGCAAATGTGAGGAATAGTGCTTTTCGTATATATTGTCTCATGTACAAAGGGGATTTTTAGAAGGCTAAATTTCAGGAAAATACTGTTACGAACCGCAGATAAATGAGGGATGGGCGAAAATGGCTTATTCTTTGCCGGCAACAACGATCACGATCTCGCCTTTTACGGTTTTCGCCTTAAAATGATCGGCCACTTCGCGCAGGGTGCCGCGTTTGTTTTCTTCAAACATCTTTGTGAGTTCGCGGCTCACAGAACATTGCCGGTCTGTTCCGAAATAGGTAATGAATTCTTCAAGGGTCTTTACAAGTCGCATAGGACTTTCATAAAAGATCATCGTACGCTCTTCTTCCGCCAGTTTTTTCATCATGGTCTGGCGGCCTTTCTTTAAGGGAAGAAACCCTTCAAAAGCAAAGCGGTTCGTAGGTATGCCGCTATTTACGAGCGCAGGTACAAAAGCGGTTGCGCCGGGGAGAGATTCTACTTTTACATCCTGTTTGATACATTCCCTCACTAACAAAAAAGCCGGATCTGAAATACCCGGTGTACCGGCATCGGTGATCAAAGCCATGGTCTTACCCGACTTCAGCTGTTCCACAATATGCTCTACGATCTTATGCTCATTATGCTGGTGATAAGGAGACACCGGTTTCTGGATATTGTAATGATTGAGCAGTTTGGAAGAAGTCCGCGTATCCTCACACAGGATCACATCCACCGCCTGCAACACTTCCAGAGAGCGGAGCGTGATATCTTTTAAATTACCAAGGGGTGTGGGGATGAGGTAGAGCAAGAAGTTTGTGGTTTGTAGTCTGTGGTCTGTAGTTGTGTCGATAGCAAAGAACCACAGACCACAGACTACAGACTACAAACTAATGAAAACTCAGTTTATCATTTCAATCTCATAAAACTCCATCACCGGGTTGGCGAGTAATTTTTTGCTGGCTTCTTCGGCAATCTGTTTGGCCTGTGCTTCACTATCGGCTTCTATCTGTAAAGTAATGTGTTTACCTACCCTTACATCGGAAACGGCACTCAGGCCAAGATTGGTTAATCCGCCCAATACGGCTTTTCCTTGTGGGTCCAACAGGTCTTTTAAAGGCATTACTTTGATCTGAACATTATAGGTCATGATTCGGGTTGTTTGAATGACAAAGATAGAATTACATAAGCAATAAAAGCGACCGGTGCGGCCAGCCAGCCAAAACTTAGTGCGGCAACCAGCGTAATCACAGCCAGGATGATAAACGGAAGTGCTTTTTTAACCGTAAATCCTTTAAACTTCAAAGCCAGCATAGGCAATGTGGAAACCATCAGGTAACTGGCAATCAGTACAGCCGCATACCAGAACCATTTATTCAATAATATACGGATGATCTGGTCATTGTTTGAATACCAGTACACCAGCGGAAAAGAAGCAAATAACAAACCCACTGCAGGAATGGGCACGCCTTTAAAACCATAACTCTGGGTAGTATCGATATTAAACCTTGCCAGACGATAGGCACCTGCACACGGCAGGATAAATGCCGGCAATAACCAGATCATATTGATATCAAGGCCATTGGTCTGTTGCGCATAACTCAAACGAAGAAACTGGTAAGCGATCAGTCCCGGTGCCACACCAAAACTTACGGCATCTGCCAGTGAATCCAGTTGCTTGCCCATTTCGGAAGGTGCTTTTAATAAACGGGCAAGAAACCCATCCAGAAAATCGATCACGGCCGCTAAAAAAATACAGATACTTGCGATATAGATCTTCTCCGGTATCACCACCAGGTTATCGCCACTAGCATCCGCAGCATAGGTTAGCCCTGTCTGCATGATGGATACAATGGCAAGGCATCCAAAGAAAAGATTGAGCAGGGTGAATAAATTTGGGATCTGTTTCATAGGGGGCTGATCGATAGTCCATGGTCCATAGTCCATGGTAAAAATTTAATGTACGTAACCATGGACTATGGACCATGGAAATCTTTATCTAATGAGCTAAAATTTTTTGTTTCATTTTGCCACGTTCTTTAGAGCGAGGCCATGATTTGTTTTTGATCTTGTTTCGGGACTTTAGTCCCGAGTTTGCTTGATAAATTGTTTAAAGACAACTCTTTTTCTCAATCCACATTAGCCCCCCGGGACTAAAGTCCCGGAAAGATTTTTGAGAGATTACTTATCCACGCTCTAAAGAGCGTGGCAAGGTCTAAGGAACTAAGATCACACACATTCTATATCTTTATTAAACAAGGACTTCTTCTAAACAATTATTTCTTCTTCATCAAAGCTTCAATCTCTTCCACAGTAATCGGAATATTCTTCATTAAATCAATATTACCATTCCTGGTGAGCCAGAAATTATTTTCGATCCGTACACCCATTCCTTCTTCCTCGATATAAATACCCGGCTCGATCGTAAACACCATCCCGGCTTTTACAGGTTCTGTTCTTGTGCCCAGATCATGTACGTCAATGCCTAAATGGTGAGAGATGCCATGGTACAGGTATTTACGGTAGGCTCGGTTCTCTTTGTCTTCATTCTTTACATCTGACTTACGCAACAGGCCGATCTTTAAGAATTGCTGGGTGGCTTCCTCTCCTACTTTTTCTGTGTAATCCAGGATAGAGATACCCGGTTTTAAAATACTCTTTGCATAGTTGTGTAAATGCAGGCAGGCATTGTACACCGTTTTCTGCCTCCGGCTGAATTTTCCATTTACCGGAACCGTACGGGTAAGGTCAGCGCAGTAGTTACCATATTCCGCACCAAAATCCATCAGGATCAGATCGCCGTCTTTACATTCTGCATTATTGGATACATAATGAAGCGTTCTTGCATTATCGCCACTGGCTATGATGCTTCCATAGGCCGGGCCTGTTGCACGCTGGCTCAAAAAACTATGCCAGATCTCTGCTTCGATCTCACATTCGTTCACACCGGGTTTGATAAATTGTAATAAACGGCGGAAAGTAATATCCGTGATATCAATCGCTTTCTGCACCACTTCAATTTCTTCTTTTGTTTTGATCGCACGCAATTGATTCATGATCTTAGCGGCGCGTTGAAAAGAGTGCAGAGGGTAAGCCGCTTTCATCTCATCCACAAAACGGTATTCACGTGTGCGCACGTGTGACGCTTTCCGGTCGTTCTCGTTGGTATCGAGATAAATATGATCAGCCAGGTGAACCCATGTTTGTAAGGGGGCATCTAAAGTGTCGAGCCATACAATGGTGGAGATGCCCGAGATCTGAGCTGCTTCTTTGGCGCGCAATCTTTTTCCATCCCATTTTTCCTTTAATTCATTGGGACGAACCAATACCAGTACTTCCCTGTATTTGGGATCGGGGTTATCCGGAAAAAGCACCACCATCGAATCTTCCTGGGTAATGCCACTGAGCCAGAACAGGTCTGTATTCTGTTTAAAAGCATGCAGGGCATCGCCATTCGCGGGCCATTCATCGTTACTTACAAAAACAGCAATACTGTTCGGAAGCATTTCTTTTACAAAACGCTTTCTGTTATTGATAAAGATCTCAGGATTGAGCGGTGCATATTTCATAACGATACCATTGATGGTGTGCAAGATAAAAATTAAGCGGGAGGAATAAACATAATTATATGGGTACCGTAAAAATCAAAATTGAACCGTTTATCTGTTAAAATTTAAAAAAAATGGGGGCAGTTGTAACAAAATACGAATCTACTCGTATATTTACTACGAAATAATTCGTTTATAACCCTGCAAACAGCTATTTATGAAACCAGATCTGATCAAAAATTATGCATGGCCCTTATTGGTTCTTGCATTTATCACCCTCAATGCATGGAAGGCCGGTGGATCGGTGCTTCCGGTAAAACCTTTCTCGTTTAAGAGCCAGGCCGACACCACCCCTACCCGCAAGAAAGACAGGAAAGAATATAAGATCGGCGATCTTGACCAGGCCATGAAAGAACTCGACAGGGCCATGGTGGATATGGACAAGAACATGAAGATCGACTTCAGTAAAATGGATCGCGAGATCAAGACCGCTATGGATGAAATCAAAAAGATTGATTTTGATAAAATCGGCCATGAAGTGGCAGCCGAACTAAGAAAAGTAAATTGGGACGAGGCCAACATAGAAATAAAGAAAGCCATGCGCGAGGCCCAGAAAGAGATCAACGAGATCGACATGAAGGAGATCAAAAAAGAGATCGAGAAAGCCCAAAAGGAAGTAAGCAAAGAAAAGATCGCTGCACATATTGATATGCAGAAGATCAAAGAAAGTGTTGACAAAGGCCTTGCCAGTGCCCGCATCGGCATCGAAAAAGCAAAAAAGGAAATCAGCCAGTTAAAGGAGTTCACAGAATCACTCGAAAAAGACGGCCTCATCAACCGCAAGAAAGGTTACAAAGTTGAGATCAAAGACAATCAGATGTACATCAACGGCACCAAACAATCCAAAGAAGTAAACGAGAAATACAAAAAGTATTTTAAAGAAGAGAATTTTGTGTTGAGAAGCGACGGAGAAGAAATCTCCAGCCTGTAAGGATTTTGGAATTGGGAAATTGAAAACCAGCAACAATTTCCCAATTTCCCAATTCCAAAATTTCCCAATTACCCTAGAACCGCACCGTAGGACACTTAACCAACCTTCCTGCATTAGAAGGAAAGATGCCGCTCTTCACAATAGAAAGTTCATACGCCCCCCTTGTACCATTTAAACTTCCGAGGCCGGATATGGTTGCATCATAGTTAACGGTGATCTTCATATCGTTCAACTGGTAGCCTACCATGGGTATTAAAGCGTCTTTGTGACGATAGTATAATCCAAGTACAAATTGCTGGGCACCATCACCACTCAGATCGCGGTTTGCATTAAAGCCCAGAACAGTTTCCCAGGCATTGCCCATTTTGCTTACATAAATATTCGGGTTAACGATCCACAGGTCCTGGATCTTGAAATTACCATTCAGGAAAGCAGTATATCTTCTTTCCAACCGGTTGTCAGAAACGGTTGCATCAAAAAAACTTTCCCGTGGTGTGTTGATATGCGTAACACTAAAACCCGCATTAAAATAGGCTGTCTCAGAAGCAAAATAGGCATAATTCAACCCCATCTGCAGGTCAAGATAAGATACCTGGTTACTCGAGAAAGGTTCATTGGGCGGAATCGTAAAATCAAAAAATTTCCCATTCCACTGGTTATCGAAAGTAAGTTTTGAGATATCGATCCGCTTGGTTACATAACCCAGGCCAAAACCGCCGCTCAGCAAACTGTTATAACCCAACATCTGGTGATAAGCAATGCTGGCATATCCTCCTGTAGATGTTAAGCTCCCGCTGCCGGCGGCATCTTTTAAGATAGAAGCCCCAACACCCACCCAGCCATCTTCAAAACGATCGGTAAATAATTTGGTATCACCCCATAAACTCATTGTCTTATAAGGATTACCCAGATTGGCCCATTGATTACGGTAATTACCTCCTATCCTGAAATCATAATCGGGATTGAACCCGGTGTTCGCAGGGTTTACCAGCAAGGGCGCATGGAAGTACTGCGAAAAATGCAGGTCCTGTGCATGGCTTGTTAAAGCAGCTGCAAACATGAAAACAAATAATATGATCCTTTTACGGTTCCTCATTCCATTATCGAAGTAAAGTGATATCTCCTTTTTTGGTTGCCCTGTCCTTACTGCTGAACTGCACGATCAATGTATAATGATACACATCCTGCGGTTGTGGTTTTCCATTATAATTTCCGTCCCATCCTTCATTAGGATCCGTTCCTTCATATACCAATGTTCCCCAACGGTTGTAGATCCGCCATGTCATCTTATCAATCCCAAACCCTCTAACATATACCTTATCATTCTGTCCATCTCCGTTGGGTGAAAACGCATTGGGCACATCCAGTACACTGTTAATGGTTACGGCAATGGATTGACAGGTAGTATCACTGCAACCCGAATTATTATACGCCACCAAACAGGTATTAAAGGTACCGGAAGCATTGTATAAATGCGAAACTGTTGTATCCGGTTTGATGGTGAATAAAGTATCCCCGTCACCATACAACCATTTGAAAGACGTACCCCCGATGGTTCCGTTAAGGAAACTTACCGGCATATTGGACTGTGTGGGTTGTGGAGAATACGTGAACGATGCTTTGGGATTCGGGCTTACCGTAACAGTAAAGTAAGCCGATGTATCTACCTTATTACAGGTTGCCGTATCGGTAGCAATCAATCTTACTTTATAAGAACCCACCGTGCTGTACACATGCGTAGGATCATCAAGCGTAGAAGTGCTGCCATCACCAAAATCCCATAAGAACTGCGCACCACCTAAGGATGTATTGGTGAATGCAGCCGTGTAAGGAACACAACCAAAAGCCGGTGTGGTGAATTGTGCTTTAATATTGGATGATAAACGGATCGATTTTACTACACTATCCGGTTCATTACAATAATTCGTATCGATCAATGTGAGACGAACATTATAAGTACCTGCCGCTGCATACGTATGGTTAACAGAACCGGTACCCGCCAACTGTGTTGTTCCATCACCAAAATCCCAGCGGAAACTTGTTGCCGAGAAAGGTTTGATGGCAACTGAATTATTGGTGAATTGATACGTAAGGGAGATACAAGGCGGCAGTTTTGTAGCCGTAAAAGCCAGTCCCGCCCTGTCGTTTCTCACACGCATAGTTACAAATGAAGTATCCGAAATATTACAGGTAGAAGAATCCACTGAGATCAGCCTTACACGGTAAAGCCCCACTGTATTGAATGTATGCGAAGTAGAAGGGGTATTCGTAGTTACCTGCGCAGAACCATCATTAAAATCCCATATATAGGTCTTGCCCATAGCCAGTGTATCGGTAAAATCTACCACCAAAGGAACACAGCCTGCTGTATCTCTTACCCTTCCATTAGCGGTTGCCTGTACCCCTGCCCCAATACCCGCCAGGTTAAATGCGATCTTGATGGCAGCAAGGTTACAACCCTGTGATGCATTAAAAGACGACCATACACCCGGTGTAGTTGGGAAATTAGGTTTAGGCGTACTACAATTGGCACATACGGATTGATAGATCACACCGTTCCTGTCGAAGCGGCTGGTACCTCCATCCACATGCTCCCCAAACCCACCGGTTTGTCCGAAGAAACTGCCGTACAATTGAGAAGCTGCATTTTTCTCCAGTACGAAAAAATAAAAATCACTGTTATCCGATGTTTTCTGATAAGCATCTGATGTTACCGGAAGCCCGCTGGTACCGCTGTTGGGAAAAGCTTCCTGTGTATTGGTAGTTCCGCCCCATCCGGATACATATACGTTTTCGCTCCTGTCAACCAGGAAGGCAGTAGGTGAAATATTCGGATTGGCAGATCCGGTTCCAAAAACGGTTGAGTAAACATAATCGGAGAGATCGGGTTTCAGTTTGGCAATAAATTGTTTGCCGCCTGCCTGACTAAACGCTGCATTGGTTACAGGCCACACACCTGTGGTGGTACCGGCTATATAAGGGAATCCGAATTTATCAAACTGGATCCCGTAAATAATATCATTACCGGATGTACCGAAAAATCCGTTGCGTATAAGGTTTCCGTTTGCAGTGTACTCAGACACAAACCCATCGCAAAGCCCGCCCTGGAATGTTCCGTATTTCACACCGGTTTTATTACCGGGGAAATCTTTACTGGCAGTAGCCCCCGCTACAAATAAATTATTGGTAAGCGGATTGATCGCCAATACAAATGCTGCATCATCATCATTACCACCAACGATCACACTGAATAGAACAGAAGAAAGGTCAGGTGCAAATTTCAGGATCACAGCATCCTGTGACCGTCCTACAGTATTTGCACCTCCCAAAGTAGTTTGTGCAGAGACAGCCGTGGTGGGAAAATCCGGTGACTGTGTGCAGGAGGCAAAATAAATATTACCGGCCCCATCCAGTATCACTTCACTTCTGGCATCATCTCCATAATTTCTGTCGATGGATTCAGGGCCCGGGGAAGAATATTTATGTTTGATATTAACGCCATCATCGCCCCGTCCGCCTATTTTCATGGAAGCAACCAAAGCTGTTCCTGTTGCATTCAATTTCGTGAGCACCATATCCCATACACCACCCAGAGGACCATACTTCAATAGTGTTCCTTTGGTAGGATAATCCGCAGAAGTTGTTCTGCCTGCTATCACAAGATTACCCGCTCCATCAACTACCAGGCTGTGTGGTTGTTCATTACCGGAAGTTCCGCCCAAGTAAGTTGCATACACACGGTTGGCACCGGTTGGATCAAATTTAAAAATAGCCATATCAAATCCACCACCCTCACCCGTAGTTCCACCACCCTGGTAGGTTTGCTGAAAAGCACCATTACTTGTCGGAAAATTTCCTTTCGAAAACACGATCCCTCCCGCATAAAAATTTCCCTTACCGTCGTAGGTTGCTGTATAGCCCCAGTTATCTGCTGTGCTGCCGGTAAACGTAGAGAAGATCACAGAAGGATCAATAACCAAAGTGGATGTTCTGGAATAGTTTCCTTCCAGTTTAAAACGGAGAATATTTCCTTTCAGGTCAAAACTGCAGGGGATCTCAGTACGGCCGTTTTCTGCAAGCTGGTAAGTATAGGGCGACAGTTCCTTTACTTCATCTACCGAAGTTTTGATATGCAGTGCCCCGTCTTTTATTTTGAGATTATCCGCCCCGTCAAAATACATGGCAATATTGGCAACATCCCCACCGGGGTGCACGATGAAATCATATTTCAACATTCCGTTCGACGTGTAATAACGAACATCTATATCGGGATACACATTCTTATACGTAACCGCAGAAAAGGTTTTACAATCACCCGCCCACCGGGTTGAATCATTGCCGATAATATAATTGGAATAAGTAGGCAAGGGTTTATCAGGAATGATCTGCGGATTTTTATTGGCATTCAAAAAACGCATTTCATATACATGCCCATGCAGAACTGTAGCAGATGCCCCGCCATTACCCTTGCCGATCGTGTTGGATGGAATATCGGTTGAAGTGACCTGTTTTTGTAACCCTGCATTATCCGGATGTGCATGGATGGATTCCCTGATCTTATTGAGGTCATTGGGATCATACAATACTACCCGGTAGCCGGTTGATTGCAGCACAAAGGACCCCGCACTCATCTCTCCCTTGAATTTTATTTTCGGATCCCATTGGCCCTTGTTCTCAATAAACTCAAGATAATTCTGGGCAAAGGCATTCGAGCACACCAATACAAAAACAGCAACCCTTCCTATCGTTTTAATAAAGCCCAAATGATTTTTTTAAAAGTTACGATTTATATACGTCTGCGCCTTCTCTAAAGTTCCGACTATTATGACAAATGCTGTTAAACTATTGTTGAAATAGTGAGTGGTGAGTAGTCAGTAGTGAGTAATTTGCGAAAAGGCCAAGATTTACTCACGACTCACGACTCACGATATCTTCCCCCACCCATTCCTGCTTTTTTGTGAATGGAGAAAGCTTTTTAACGGCAAATTCTTTGCCAGACTTAATTCCACATCTTCATCCACCAGTTTTTCCGCCTCATTTCTGGCCACTTCCAATATGTCTTTGTCATTAACAATACTGGCGATCTTAAAGTTCAATGCCCCGCTTTGACGGGTTCCTTCGATATCACCCGGCCCTCTTAGTTCAAGGTCTTTTTCTGCGATCACGAACCCGTCGTTGGTGGCACACATAATCTTGATACGTTCCCGGGCTTCTTTGCTGGCTGAAGCTGCCGTTAATAAAATGCAAAAGCTTTTTTATTTTCCTATTCCCACCCTGCCCCGTAGCTGGTGCAGCTGAGATAAAACGAATTTAT
>CBHRAM010000068.1:0-11872 GCA_966076165.1 uncultured Chitinophagaceae bacterium | reverse complement strand
TGCGTTAAGCGTTAGACATTAAGCGTTCTGCTTCCTCGATGCTTTTCAAAATTACCGCACACATTTCAATTAACTGTTCATCTGTAATGATCAATGGCGGTGCGATGCGCATCCTGTCTCCTGCAAATAAGAACCAGTCTGTGATCAAACCGTTGTGTATGCATTGGTGGATGATGGAGCGGGTTAGTTCGTCGGAGGAGAATTGTAAAGACATCCACAAACCAAAACTACGATAGGATAGGATATTTGGATGGACAAGATTTTGCCTGAGTGTTTTTTCTTTTCTTTTTACTTCATCAATATATTTTCCTTCGAGCAACACTTCTAATGCGGCTTTGCCGGCGGCGCAGGAAACAGGGTGGCCGCCGAAAGTAGTGATATGGCCCAATACCGGATCATGCGTTAGTGTATGCATCATTTTTTGATTGGCGATGAATGCACCCAGCGGCATTCCGCCACCTAATGCTTTTCCAAGCAATAAAATATCGGGCACGATCCCGAACTGCTCAAATGCCCAGAGTGAGCCGGTTCTACCAAAGCCTGCCTGGATCTCATCCAATATCAATAACACACAGTGTGCATCACATTTTTTTCTGATGGCCTGTATCCATTCTTTATCCGGAGCAATGATCCCGCTTTCAGCCTGAACCGTTTCGAGGATCACGCAGGCGGTCTGTGCGTCTATGGCATCAACTACTTCCCAATTATTATAATCATAATGATACACATCAGGCAATAATGGCCTGAATGCATTGCGCCAGTACTCGTCTCCCATTACACTTAAAGCACCCTGTGTACTCCCGTGATACGATTGATTAAAAGCAATGATCTTAGAACGGCCCGTTACCCGCTTAGCTAATTTCATCGCACCTTCGGTTGCTTCTGCACCGCTGTTGGTAAAGTATACGCAGTTTAAAGAAGCCGGTAAATGATCCGTGATCAGTTTGGCATAGGTTGTCTGGGGCGATTCAATGAATTCGCCATAAACGATCAGGTGCATATATTCGGCAGCCTGGTCCTGCACGGCTTTTACTACTTTGGGATGCGAGTGGCCAATATTGCATACGCTAAAGCCTGAGATCATATCAACATACTTCTTTCCGTTCACATCAAATAAATGAATCCCCTCGGCTTTTACCATTTCGATGCCAATAGGTGCCGGTGAAGTTTGGGCCAGATGTTGTAAAAAGAGTTGTCTGTTGTTCATGGAATATGTAACTGACTAATCTGAGACTTTATTTAAAACACATAGGTACATAGAAAACAGGGGCAGATAGAATCTATCTATGATCGCTTTTGTATTACCCTATTGTCACTATGTGTTTATAAAAAACCCTGATCGGTACTTATATTTTTAAACCTGCTTTGTAAAATTCTTTTAATAAAGTTACCTTCATTCTGCAAATCTGTCAACTATCATCTAACATCTGTCAACTTCTCCCTATGGCAACCATCCTACCGGTTCTCGGAAAACACCCCCAATTTGGCGAAAATTGTTTTGTTGCATCCAATGCCACTATCGTTGGCGATGTGGTAATGGGTAATGATTGCAGTATCTGGTTCAATGCCGTAATAAGAGGAGATGTACATTATATCAAAATAGGCAATAAAGTAAATATCCAGGATGGTGCGGTGATCCATTGCACGTATCAAAAGAACCCTACTGAGATCGGGAATAATGTATCCATCGGCCATAATGCCCTGGTGCATGGCTGCACTTTGCACGATAATGTATTGATCGGCATGGGGTCGATCGTAATGGATAGATGCGTGGTGCACAGCAATTCTATTATTGCAGCCGGAGCCGTTTTACTGGAAGGAACGGTTGTAGAAGCGGGCAGTATCTATGCAGGTGTTCCAGCCAAAAAAGTAAAAGATATCTCGAAAGAACTTATCAGCGGCGAAATAGACAGGATCGCAAACAACTATATTAAATACGCTTCCTGGTTCAGCGATGCAAATGAGGCACCCAAAAAATAATATCATTCTGCAGTTCTTCGTATTGGGGCTATGCATATTGCTGCTTGGCTCCTGCAGGTTATTGCATTTAGGAAAAGAAAAAAATGGTTGTCCCACTACCAACAATATAGGTGCCGAAAGATTGATGGCCGGCGACCCGGTTGCCATAAAAGCTGCGAAAAAAGCAAATAAAAAATATAAGCAGGGGAAAGTGTTCAACTACTAAACAGCCTCTTAAACACTTAGTACAGATTCTCTTCCATCGTATCTAAAATGGTCAGATAGCTGGCATACCTGTCTACAGAAACCGTTCCTTTATTCACCGCATCTTTTACCGCACAGCCCGGTTCATTGATGTGCATACAATTATTGAACTGGCAGTCGTTGATCAGTCTTTTCATCTCCGGAAAATAATGCGAGAGTTCCTGCTTGCTGATATCCACCAAACCAAATTCACGCACACCGGGTGTATCTATGATACGGCCACCTGTTGGCAGGTCGAACATTTCTGCAAAAGTGGTGGTATGCAATCCTTTCCCGCTCCAGCCACTTACTTCCTGCGTACGCAGGTCGAATTCAGGGAAAATGGCATTGATAAATGTTGACTTACCTACGCCGCTATGTCCACTTAACAAGGTGGTTTTATTATGCAGGAGCGCTTTTACTTCTGCTACTCCTTCATTATTCTGCACACTTGCCAGCACCACTTTGTAACCGATGGTTTCATAGATCTCTTTCACCAATGCAAATTTTTCCAACTCCTTTTTCCGGTACAGGTCAGATTTATTAAAAACGATAATGGCCGGAATATGATAGGATTCGCAGGAAACCAGAAACCTGTCGATAAAACCCTGTGAGGTCTTGGGGTCTTTTAGCGTTGCGAACAGAATACTCTGATCCAGATTGGAAGCAATGATATGGTGCTGTCGACGGTTATGTGGTGATACCCTTGCCACATAATTACGGCGGTCGTAAATATGATCGATCATGGCAGATTCTTCGGCTACATCTTCAATTTCCATTTCCACTTCATCACCCACCGCAATCGGGTTGGTGGAAGTGATGTCTCCGATCTTGAAAACACCCTTGATCCGGGCCTGGTATACCTTACCATCCTCCGCTTTTGCGAAATACCAGGAACCCGTTGACCTGTAGATACGTGCCTTCATTGCAACGAAGATAATACGCAGGTTATCACCGTTTTGCATAAAGAACCGCCTTTGGCAAAGAAATTTTGTGAAATATTAACGCCATCCGGCACACAAAGCCCTGACACTAAGGCTCTCTGCTGTAGAAAATCAATATCTTCGCAGCCTATGGCGAAATTTGCGCATGACGAAGTGGTGCCTTACCAGGATAGTGAACTGAACAAGAAAGAACAGGTAGCCGACATGTTTAACAGCATAGCTTACCGCTATGATTTCCTGAACCGCTTTCTCAGTGTGGGGATCGATATCTGGTGGAGAAAAAAAGCCATCCGCCAGTTACAGGCATTAGCGCCGAAGAAGATCCTTGATGTGGCAACGGGTACCGGCGATGTGGCCATCCTTACCTACAATATGCTAAGACCCGAAAAGATCATTGGTATTGATATTTCGGAAGGCATGCTGGAACTGGGGAGGAAGAAACTCGAAAAACTGGGCCTCAATCAGCAAATTGAACTACAGGCAGGTGATAGTGAAGTGATCCGTTTTGATGACAATAGCTTTGATGCCATTACCGTAGCTTTTGGCGTTCGTAATTTTCAAAACCTGGAAAAGGGATTGAAAGAAATGTGCAGGGTATTAAAACCCGGTGGTAAACTGGTAGTACTGGAATTCTCAAAGGCTGATGCGGGTTTTTTATCGGTACTGTTCAATTTTTACATGAACAGGATCACACCGGCCATCGGCAAACTGTTTTCGAAGAATAAAGACGCATACCAATATTTGAACGATAGTGTTCAGGCCTTCCCCGAAGGACAAACTTTCTTAACCATTATGCATGACGCAGGATTTACCCAAACTTATTTGAAAAAGCTTAGTTTCGGAATATGCACTATTTACTGCGGAAGCAAGTAGTCCTGCTCATTATTGCCTCTATTTTCTGTGCATCTCAATTACATGCGCAAAAGGAGTTGTATCGCCGTTATCACGACGATCTGGTGTATTATTTTGGCCTGACCCTGGGGTATAATACCTCTACCTTACATATTTCAAAATCAGCACAGTTTCTGCAGAGCGATTCCATCATGGTTGCCCAACCCGGTTCCAGTGGCGGTATTGCCATGGGTTTGATGGCAACGGCACGTTTGAGTGATCATTTTCAGGTAAGGGCCAATCCACAGCTGATCATTGGCGGATCCAAATACATTGCTTACACACTGAGTAAAGGCAAACCCGGAGAAGCTTTGTTTCAGAACCAGGTACTGCCTTCTACCCTGGTCAGCTTTCCTTTCCAGGTTAAATTTAATTCAGACAGGATCGGCAATTTCCGCACTTACCTGTTAGCGGGATTGAAATACGATTATGATCTCTCCAGTAATTCGGCTGCCAGAAATGTGGATGATATCATTAAGCTGAAAGCCCATGATCTCGGGTTTGAACTGGGCCTGGGCTTTAATTTCTATCTACCCTTTGTAACCGTTTCACCGGAGATCAAGATCAGTAATGGCCTCAGCAATCTTCACCAGCTGGATCCCGCCTTGAAATACTCCAATGTGCTGGACCAGATCCTTTCCCGGATGGTGGTTTTCTCTATCCATTTTGAAGATTAATCGCGGTAATACAAAAAGTGCTGATGTATTTAATAAATTGCATCAGCTAAACGGCTATTCCATAAACAGCAAATATGAAACAGTATATTATCAAGGATACCTGTATTGTTAACGAGGGGAAAAAAACCTACGGAGATGTATGGGTGAAAAACGGTAGGATAGAAAAGATAGCCGATACGATAACTACAAAAGAAAACAGTACAGAGATCATTGGAAAGGATCAATTCCTGATTCCGGGCGCCATAGACGACCAGGTACATTTTCGGGAACCGGGCTTAACCCATAAAGCCAATATTTATACAGAAGCCAAAGCAGCCATAGCGGGCGGGGTTACTTCTTTTATGGAAATGCCCAATACACAGCCCCCTGCTTTTACTCATGCTTTACTGGAAGACAAATACGAGATCGGCAGGAAGAGCTCTCTGGCCAATTATTCGTTTTTCATGGGTACCTCCAATGATAATATTGAAGAAGTATTAAAGGCCAACGAAAAGAAGAATGAGGTCTGCGGGGTGAAGATCTTTATGGGTTCATCAACCGGTAATTTACTGGTAGATAATTCACTTACCCTCGATAAGATCTTTGCCGGTTCTGAACTGCTGATCGCTACGCATTGTGAGGATGAAGCCATCATTAAAGCCAACTTACAGAAACTGAAAGCAACAAAATCAAAGCTGGAACCTTCCGATCACCCCGTTATCCGCAATGAAGAAGGTTGTTTTGAATCTTCTTTCCGTGCCATCCAGTTTGCGAAGAAACACAATAGCCGTTTACATATTCTGCATATCAGTACAGAAAAAGAGTTACAGTTATTTACCAATATGATCCCGCTGGAAGAGAAACGCATTACCGCCGAAGTATGTGTGCACCATTTACATTTTACCAGTGATGATTATGCAAGGTTGGGCAACCAGATCAAATGTAATCCCGCCATCAAAGCCCCTCATAACCGTGAAGCATTATGGAAAGGATTGCTCGACGACAGACTGGATGTGATCGCAACCGACCATGCCCCGCATACCTGGGCAGAAAAACAGGAAGACTATGAACATGCCCATGCCGGGTTACCACTGGTGCAACATTCGATACAGTTAATGCTGCATTACGTAAAACAAGGAAATATCAGCCTTGAAAAAGTGGTGGAGAAGATGAGCCATGCGGTGGCCAAATGTTTCCAGATCAAAGACCGGGGCTTTATCCGTGAAGGATATCATGCCGATCTGGTATTGGTGGATATGAACCGGGGAAATACCGTATCCAAAGAAAATATCCTTTACAAATGCGGCTGGAGCCCATTGGAAGGCTTTCATTTTCCCGCATCTATCACCCATACTTTTGTAAATGGCCACCTGGTTTATGGAAATGGGGTGTTTGATGAATCACAGATGGGGGCAAGATTAGCATTTGACCGATAAATAAATAAACAGTCTGGAGTATCTTGTAAAAAACAACTCCTAACTCCAGACTCCTAACTTTAACCAAAACCATGCAGGTAGACAAAACCACCCTCGCCGATCTTTCGATCTTTCATCATGAAGAGGAGCAGTCTGTTTTTCATCACCTTAACTATACGCAGACCAATGATGGCAGGGAATACCTGCGTTATTTGCTGGGACATCCCCTGCAGTCTGTATCAGATATACTCGATACCCAGCAAACCATCAGGCAGTTGATGGAAGTGGCCAAAGACTGGCCCATTACCGTTACCAATGGCACCATCATGGTAATGGAGCGTTATTATGAATCGCAGATCAATGATTTTACGCAGCACCCCAATGTAATCAACAGTTTTATTTATAAAACCATCAACGGCCCCGATTATTCCCTTATCCGCTATACGGTAGAGCATGCTATCGATTTTACCAGGGGCTTGCAGCAGATCGTAAACCTGTTGAAGGATCAGACATTAAGCAAACAGCTGGTGGCCTGGGTAAGCCGTATGTCTATGTTGCTGAACAAGCCCATGATCCAGGAAATGATGTGGGAGAACAAAAAAGAATTAACCCCTGTTCAGGTTTTACGGTATGGCGGATTTATCCGTTTTCATTTCAAGAACCAGTGTTTTGAACTGGTAGAACTTTATGGCAAGTTTGATGCGTATATGAGCATTGCCTGGGCCTGCAGAAAGTTCGGGTATTGTTTTCCGGAAGTGAAAGAAAGTAAGGAGCCCTATATCAGGGCAACAGGGTTACACCACATGTTACTGGAAACGCCCGTATCCTACGATATTGAATTATCGGTAGAGAAGAATTTTCTTTTTTTAACTGGCGCCAATATGGCCGGCAAAAGCACATTTATCAAAGCCGTAGGCGTATCTGCCTATCTCGCACACCTGGGCATGGGCGTTCCGGCTACAGACATGCAATTGAGCTTCTTTGATGGTTTATTAAGCAATATACAGGTGGTAGATAATATCGTTAAGGGCGAAAGCTTTTTCTTTAATGAAGTGCAGCGTATCAAGAACACGATCGAGAAGATCAGCGATGGCAAGAACTGGCTGATACTGATCGATGAACTGTTCAAAGGAACCAACCAGCAGGATGCCGTAAAATGCAGTACCACCGTAATCGAAGGCCTGCGCAAAATGAAGAATGCCTTATTCATCCTCTCAACACATCTATACGAAATCGGCGATGATCTCAGAAAATATGAGAACATCCAATTCCATTTTTTCGAAACCTCGGTCAAAGACGATCAGTTGCTGTTCAGTTACCAGCTAAAAGAGGGAATCAGCAACGACCGCCTGGGCTACCTGATCCTCCGGAAAGAAGGGGTTGTAGAGCTTTTGGAGAAATTGTAATGAAACAATTGCAACAGAAGACACAGATTTTCACAGATTTATTCAGTGTTAATCTGTGCCTTCTGTTGCAACAAACCCATTCTTAAACAACTCCCGCAAATTATCATTATCTTACTTGTCGTCTAAACCGATAAGCTTCCATGCGGAAACCGCTGATATTACTATTGGGCCTGTTGTTCCTGATCTCTATGGAGATCCTGAAAGTGTATTTTATTATGCCTTTCCCGGGCAGTCAAAAATCCGATTCTGTTTCATTTGCCTACTTCCTGCATACTAATATCTGGTGGTTACGGATATTGGGTATCGCAGTGATCGTGGGGCCCTTACTTACTTCCTTATCAAAAGGCAGGATCTGGCAAAAATCATTATTGGTGATCGTGCTCTTACTATATGGATTTGTCTACTATCTCTTCAATTTTCGTTTTCTCGCAGATAAAATGTTTTATCAGTCTAAACAAAAAACATTTGTAGGTGCAGATAAGGACACCACTGATAAAAACAAACTGATTATTGGTATCGTAAGCGGCAATAAAGCCAAAGCTTATCCTATCCAGATCATTGGCTACCATCACCAGGTACCGGACAGTATTGCAGGACAACCCGTATTGGTAACCTATTGTACCGTATGCCGCACGGGCCGGGTATTCAGCCCCTTTGTAAATGGCAAGAATGAACAATTCAGGTTGGTAGGCATGGATCATTTCAATGCCATGTTTGAAGATGCCACTACCAAAAGCTGGTGGCAGCAGGCAACGGGTATTGCCATAACCGGTAAATTAAAAGGCAGCCGGTTAACAGAACTGCCTTCTTCTCAAATGCGCCTGGGTGATTGGCTGGCCTTGTATCCCGATTCGGAAATACTGCAACCCGATACTACTTATAAAAAACAGTATGCCGATCTGAAAGGTTTTGATGAAGGCACGATCAAGGGGAAACTGGAACACCGCGATTCATTGTCGTGGCAATTCAAATCATGGGTAGTAGGTGTTCATATAAATGATAAAGACAAAGCCTACGACTGGAATGAGCTGGTAAAACAAAAAATGATCAGCGATTCGTTGAATGGAACGTCTATGCTGATCACCGTTGAAGAAGATGGCAGGAGTTTTTATGTGTTGAACAGAAAAGTGAACGGACAAACACTTGAATTTGTACAGGCAAGTACTAAAGAATTACTGGAGGATACACAAACCCATTCAAGCTGGAACCGGAAGGGCGTATGTATATCGGGTGCTTTGCAAGGCAGCCGTTTAGTAAACATACAGGCCTACCAGGAGTTCTGGCATTCATGGAAGAATTTTCATCCCAACACCCTCACTTATCAAAAATAATATTGTATGAAGTTTACAGGAATGATTATCGGTTTACTGTTGGGTTTTGTTGCTACAGCTCAATCAGATACAGTAGTTGCCAAAGTTTATAGCTGGGAGAATAGTGTCATAAGCACTGCAAACAAAACGTCCAGTTCTAAAAAAATGTTTTCCGGATCAGGGGCCATCCTGTCTTTGCACCAACTAAACGGCATCAATTTACACAAAGGAAAAACCATTACATATAAAGCAGATGCTGCCGGACTTGAACGCTATGTGATTATCAGGAAAGGGCCGGTTTCTGTAAGCCTGAACAACCAGACCGCTTTGTTAGACAAGGGCTCGATCATTGTTGTTTTACCGGGCGATAAACTCAGCATCACGAATAACACTGATGCCGACGCGGAATATTATGAAATAAATTATCGTTCCATACAACCCGCTAATGAAGAAAGAGGCAAAAAAGCCGGCACTTCTTTTATGATCAACTGGAATGATATGGTGGCAAAGAAAACAGATAAAGGCAGTACCCGTCAATTATTTGACAGACAAACCACCATGCTTAATCGTTTTGATATCCACGTAACTCAATTGAATGAGGGATTTAACAGTCATCCTCCTCACACGCATAAAAACGAAGAGATCATCTTAATGCTTGATGGCAATGCAGAAATGTCGATTGCCAACGATCATCCTAAAGCCAATGGCGGCGATGTGGTATTCTTAACCTCCATGATACCCCATAACCTGACCAATGTTGGCAAAACGCCTTGTTTGTATTATGCGATTCAGTGGAACTGATCTTTGAAAAGATCCCGTCTAAAATCAGGTATAAATACGCTATTTCAGGATCCGGCATAGCCTTATCTTTCGCTTTTAATTGGCAGGTATATTCATGTAATCCCCTTACACAGATCGCCAATATTGTAAAGCGTAGCTGCAAACCAGACCACACTCATGTTTTGCAGTAGAGAAAACAGGTATCTATGCTGGTAAAAACTTTTGGCAGCGCCGTGTATGGCGTAGAAGCCATTACAATCACGATTGAAGTAAACGTAAGTGCAGGCCAGTCCTACTCAATTGTAGGGCTGCCTGATAACGCAGTACGCGAAAGCCTGCAACGAACAGAAAGTGCGATCAAGACCAATAATTATTATATGCCCCGCACCAAGCTGGTGGTAAACCTTGCACCGGCAGATATCCGCAAAACAGGTTCCGCTTTTGATCTGCCCATTGCCATTGGTATACTGGGCGCCAGTGAACAGCTCGAAGAGCCGCAACGGTTAAAAGATTTTGTGATCATGGGTGAATTGAGTCTGGATGGAACCGTACAACCCATCAAAGGAGCTTTACCTATTGCCATACAGGCTCGCAAAGAAGGATTTAGGGGATTGATCGTTCCGCTGGCCAATGCAAGGGAAGCGGGTATGGTCAATAACCTGGATGTATATGGTGTGGAACATCTGAATGAGGTGGTTTCCTTTTTTGCAGATGAGTCTTCTTTAGAACCAGTGGTGGTAAATACGCGGGAAGAATTCTTTAGTAACCAATACGACTTTGATATTGATTTCAGTGAGGTGAAAGGACAGGAAAATATCAAACGCGCTATGGAGATCGCAGCGGCAGGGGGACATAATGCCATTCTCATAGGGCCACCCGGTGCGGGAAAAACTATGTTGGCCAAACGGTTACCTACAATCCTCCCGCCACTCAGTTTACAGGAAGCCCTGGAAACCACCAAGATCCATAGTGTGGCCGGTAAGATGCCGGAGAACAGTGCGTTGATCAATAAACGTCCTTTCCGATCGCCGCACCATACTATTTCTGATGTGGCTTTAGTAGGCGGTGGCGGCACACCACAACCCGGGGAGATTTCTCTTGCACATAACGGTGTTTTATTTTTAGATGAGCTTCCCGAATTCAAACGCACGGTTCTCGAAGTGATGCGCCAACCCATGGAAGAAAGAAGGGTAACCATCTCCCGCGCAAAAATGGCTTTGGATTTTCCTGCCAATTTTATGTTGATCGCATCCATGAATCCCTGTGCCTGTGGTTTTTATAATCATCCTGAAAAAGAATGTACCTGTCCGCCGGGTGCCGTGCAGAAATACCTAAACAAAGTGTCCGGCCCTTTACTCGACCGTATTGATCTGCATGTAGAAGTAACTCCTGTTGCCTTTAGCGAATTAAGTGCTCAGCAAAACGGTGAAACTTCTGCGGTAATACGTGAACGTGTGATCAAAGCCCGCGACCTACAGGCAGAACGTTACAAAGAACAAACCGGTATTTATGCGAATGCACAAATGAGCAGTAAAATTTTAAGAGAGATCTGCGTGATCAATCCGGCCGGTGAAAGTCTTTTGAAGAAAGCGATGGAAAGATTAAACCTGAGTGCAAGGGCTTACGACAGAATCTTAAAAGTAAGCAGAACGATTGCTGACTTATCCTGCAGTGAAGAGATCAAACCCGAGCATCTGGCGGAGGCGATTCATTACCGGAGTTTAGATAGAGAAGGATGGGCGGGATAGGGAATATTGAACAAGGAATCGTGAATGATGAAGTTGAAGGCTGCATATTGGTCAGGCGACCAACAACGGCAGCAACTTGAAGTCGCAATTTGCGACTTCAAGTTGAAAAATGAGCGGGTTAGTATTGTCCTGTACCCAGCAACACCAACGTACAAGCTTCCATCGCCTCAATCCCATTCTTCTTAGCCAGGTCATACAACTCCTCATTTTCCGTACCCGGGTTAAATACAATCCGTTTGGGATGTAATGAAAGTATATAATCATAATACTGTTTCTGCAATTGCGGATTCAGGTATAGTGTTACCGTATCCACCCCTTTTTCATCGGGATGTTCTGTAATGATATGTGTAGGCCCTACCTGCCCCTCTTTTTTACCGATCGCAACCACCGGATGTCCGTACCGGTTCAATTTTTCTACTGCCAGGTAACTATACCTCGCCGGATTATCAGATGCCCCTAAAACCACCGTCTTTTTCATACCCCAAAATTAGTTCAATAATGATTAGCGGATTAAGGATTA
>CBHRAM010000067.1:0-11990 GCA_966076165.1 uncultured Chitinophagaceae bacterium | reverse complement strand
ACTACCTGAAAAAACTGAATGCAGGCTATAAATTCTTTACGTAACATGAGATGGCTACCATCACCATTTTAGGTGATATCATTTTACCGAAAGATGAAAAAAGCGGAAGCGCTTCCGATGCGAAAGTGCCGGAGTTCATCGAATTCATTGTAAAAGATATGCCGCATTATCAAACGCCTTTACGTGGTGGTTTGCGCTGGCTCGATATGCAATGCCTGGGCCGTTTTGAAAAATCGTTCAAGGATTGCGATAAGAAACAACAGCTGGAAGTAGTAGAAGATATTGCCTATCCCGAAGTAAAAGATGCGATCGCCAAAACCGGCCGCAAGATCAAACCCGGCATGGCACAGGGCGTTGCTTTCTTCAGCGAAATGCGCGATCTCGTACTCACCGGTTTCTACACGTCAGAAATGGGTGTGAAAGACCTTGGCTATATGGGTAATACACCCAACCAATGGAACGGTGTACCGGATGATGTATTGAAACAGTATGGGTATGCGTATTCTGAAAGAGAGTTGAAGGAGTGTGTGAGTTTTGATAAGGCGTAGGAAATAGTTAAATTGGTTAAAATAGTTAAAAGGGGTTAAAGTAGTTTGAGTACATCACCTACTTTAACCCCTTTTAAGTAACCCTTTTAACTTCTTTAACCACTTTAACCAACCCTCAGCTAACTCCTGCCCCCGGATTAATCTCTGCTTCCGGATTAATAAAATGAAGTTTACCATTCGCATCTTCCGCCATCAAGATCATTCCATTGCTTTCAATGCCACGCATCTTGCGGGGGGCGAGATTTACCACAACGGTAACCTGTTTACCAACGATATCTTCAGGTTTGAAATGAAGGGCTATGCCGGATACAATGGTCCTGGTCTCAAAACCAAGGTCAACAGATAGTTTTAAAAGTTTATCGGCCTTCTCTACTTTCTCTGCACTCACGATCTTGCCCACACGCAGGTCGATCTTCGCAAAATCATCAAATACGATCTCTGATTTTACATCAGCAAATTTAGGATTGATCTCTTCCATAGTACTGTCTTTACTAACAACTGAAGCCTCACGATTCACGACCGCTGCTTTTAGTTTTTCCAATTGTTCCGCGATCTCACTGTCTTCGATCTTCCTGAACAATAATTCAGGCGGGCGAAGGGAATATCCCACACTCAATAATTTCATTTTACCCGCATTCTCCCAGTCCAGCATCTTGTCTACCACCTTCATCAGGTAACACATTTTTTTGGCCGTGAACGGAAGGAATGGATTGATGAGCACCGCAAGATTGGCGCATAACTGTAAACAGATATGCAGGGTATTATCAATGGATGCCTGCGCTTCCGCAGTAGGTTGTCCATTATCACCCAATTGTTTCACCACGATCCAGGGTTCTTTCTTCTGCATGTATTGATTACCGGTTCTTGCCAGGTTGATCACTTCAAACAAGGCATCACGGAATTTATACTGCTCAAGAAGTGCTTCTACTTTTTCTTTGGCTGCCTGTATCTCTGCAACTACACTTTTGTCGAGATCGGTCACTGCTTCTGCATGCAGCGGTGGTACCTTGCCTTTGCAGAGCTTGTGCATCAATACCAATGAACGGTTTACAAAATTTCCGAAGATGCTTACCAGTTCGCTGTTATTGGCATCCTGAAATCCCTGCCAGGTAAATTCACTGTCCTTGGTTTCGGGTGCGATCAGGGTTAAATAGTAACGCAACACATCGGCCATCTGGCTCCCGCCGTTTTCTTTGTTGATGAAATCATCTATATAATCCTGCATCTCCACTTTCCAGTTGCGGCTGGTGCTCATTTTATCACCTTCTAAATTCATGAATTCATTCGCAGGTACATTGTCCGGCAAAATATCGCCATGCAGTTTGAGCATGATGGGGAAGATGATGCAATGGAATACAATATTATCCTTACCAATAAAATGAACGAGTTTGGTGTCTTTGTCCTGCCAGTAAGGTTTCCAGTCCTTATCATTATTCAGCGCCCATTGTTTGGTAGCACTGATATATCCGATAGGCGCATCAAACCATACATACAATACTTTGCCTTGTCCACCTTCTACCGATTCTGGTAGGGTTACACCCCAATCCAGGTCACGGGTTACGGCGCGGGGCTGCAGGCCACCATCGATCCAGCTTTTACATTGGCCAACAACGGTGCTGCGCCAATCATTGGCATGTTCTTTTAATATCCAGTCGCGCAGAAAATCTTCATGCCTGTTCAGGGGCAGGTACCAGTGTCTGGTAGATTTCTTAACAGGTTTATTACCGCTCAGGGTGCTGACGGGGTTGATCAGTTCATCCGGACTCAAACTCTTGCCACAACGCTCACACTGATCGCCATAGGCACTGTCGTAAGAACAATTGGGGCAGGTGCCTTTGATATAACGGTCGGCCAGAAAACTATTGGCCTGTTCATCAAAATACTGTTCGGTCTCTTTGATTTCGAGATCGCCGTTATTATTCAGTTTGGTAAAGAATTCTTTAGCAGTTTCGTGGTGCAAAGGATCGCTGGTACGGTGATAAATATCGAATTCGATCCCCAGGTCCTTAAAATTCTGCTCCATGATGGGGTGATACTTATCAATGATGGCACGGGCCGTTGTTCCCTCTTTGGTGGCCTGGATAGGAATGGCGGTGCCATGTTCATCGCTGCCGCATACAAATACCACATCTCTTTTTTGAGCCTTCAGGTAGCGGACATAAATATCCGCAGGCAGGTAGGCGCCGGCCAGATGCCCAATATGTTTCAGCCCATTGGCATAGGGAAGGGCCGAGGTAATTAAATATCGTTTCGGTTGATTCATTGTTTCAGTCATTTCCTTGTTTGGAAAGTCTGCAAAAGTAAGCAATCCACCCTAGAAGTCAATTCCATGGCCGGAAGCCCCATATCAGGCTTGACCGGCCCTAAAAAGCACCATTTGGCCATATGGGTTTTGTTTTTTAGATTTGATATCATTTTAATATCAAAATAAATTATATGGAAAAGATCAGAAAAGGGGTACCGGGGTTTCCTGTATTTGCAGCAGCGGTTTTACTGGTGATCATGGGTATCGTGATTATTGCTACGGCCCCTGCCGTTAACGGTCAGCCACCTACCGGCTCAGTATTGCTTATAGTGGCGTGTTTTCTTGCAGCTGCTTTCTTATTTAAAGGGTTAAATAACGTACCCCCTAATTATGCCATCGTTCTTACCTTCTTTGGCAAGTATGTGGGGACCATTAAAGAGAACGGGCTCATGTTTATCAACCCGCTTTTCACGAAACAAGGTGTGAACCTGCGGATGCAAAGCCTGGAAAGTAATAAACTGAAAGTGAACGACAAAATGGGTAATCCCATTGAGATTGCTGCGGTTATTCTCTGGCAGATCAAAGACACTTACAAAGTTGTGTTTGATATCATTAGCTTCTCACAGTACATGGTTAACCAGAGTGAAGCGGCTTTGCGGCATATTGCTTCTACCTGTCCGTACGACATTATTGAAGATGAAACGGCCACCATTACCTTACGCGATGGTGGTGACCAGGTAATTGACCTGCTGCAAAAAGAATTAAATGAACGTTTGGCCAAAGCCGGTATTGAAATTTCAGAGGCAAGGATCAGTCACCTGGCGTATTCACCCGAGATTGCCGGTGCCATGTTACAACGTCAGCAGGCAACTGCTATTGTTGCGGCAAGAAGTAAGATCGTGGAAGGTGCCGTGGGTATGGTAGAGATGGCATTGGACCTCTTGTCTACAAAACAGATCGTAGAACTGGATGAGGAAAAGAAAGCAGCCATGGTAAGTAACCTGTTGGTAGTTTTGTGTGGTGAAAAAGCGGCAACACCTGTGTTGAATACCGGTACTTTATATCAATAAATTCATTTGGCTTGGTAAAGAAATCTTTTGTTCTGCGGATTGATGAGCACACCTATTCTCTGCTGGAGAAATGGGCCGCTGATGAATTCCGCAGTGTGAATGGCCAGATAGAAATGGTGATCGATAAGGCATTGCGGGATGCAGGACGAAAGAAAGAAGCCGGCCCGCAATTGGTAAAACAGAAAGTGAAAACAAAACAGTAGTATGATCAAGATCCCTCCCTACCTCAAAAAAGGAGACACCATCGGTATTGTTTGCCCATCAGGGTATATGCCCAAAGACAAAGCTGAAACCTGTATCAGTGTTTTACAGGATTGGGGTTATCGGGTTAAAACCGGGAAAACCTTAGGGAACCAGTTCCATTATTTTTCAGGAACTGATGCGGAGCGTTTAGCTGATATGCAGGCCATGCTGGATGACAGAGAAGTAAAAGCCATTCTCTGTGGCCGGGGTGGTTATGGGATGAGCCGTATCATTGACGGACTGGATTTTAAACAATTCAAAAAATATCCGAAATGGCTGATCGGGTTTAGTGATATCACGGTATTGCATGCGCATGTGTACCAACAATTCCATATCGCAACCCTGCATGCGCCCATGGCTGCGGCATTTAATGATGGGGAATATGCAAAAGAATATGTTCAGTCTTTACGAAAAGCATTAAAAGGGATCAATGCAAACTATACATCTGCTTCACATCAATTGAACAGGTTGGGTAAAGCAGAAGGGGAATTGATCGGCGGAAACCTTTCTTTGGTGGCACACCTGGTAGGAAGTGTTTCTTCTTTTAAAACAAAAGGCAGGATCCTGTTTCTGGAAGATGTGGGTGAGTACATTTATAATGTTGACAGAATGATGATTCAACTGAAAAGAAGCGGGATGCTCCAAAACCTTGCCGGATTGGTGATCGGTGGCTTTACCGAAATGAAAGACACGACCACGCCTTTTGGCTCAGATGTGTTTTCGATCATTCATTCACATGTGGAAGAATATGGTTACCCGGTTTGTTTTGATTTTCCGGTAAGTCATGATAAGAATAACTACGCATTAAAAGTGGGAGTGAAGCATCAGTTGACAGTTACCAAAAACAGGGTAACCCTGAAAGAAGTATCCCCCTCTGTGTAACTCCCAATTTCTGTTGCCTCTGTGTTAAAAAAAATATTATTCGGAGTATTGAGCTTAATTATTTTAACACAGAGGGCACGGAGGAACGGAGGTTCACAGAGTTATTGCCAGGTGTTTCGGAGTAAACGCAGCCAGTTGCCGTGCATGATCTTTTCGCAGTCGGTAGCAGTGTAACCTCTTTTTTGCAGTAATGCAGGGACTTTCTGCATATCAGCGATCGTTTCAAGATCATAAGGGCATTGTTCTTTTCCGTAAGCACCATCAAGGTCGGTGCCGATGCCGATATGGTTGGTATTACCTGCCAGCTGGCAGATATGATCCATATGGTTGATCATTTTTTCAAGGTCACAATCCATTTCCTTTGGCTGAGATATTTTTTTCTGCCAGCCCGGTACCATCATCCACGCATCCAGTGAGCCGCCGATCACGGCATCCTTTTGTATCAGTGCCTTGATCATCTCATCACTGAACTGGCGATTATGATCAACCAATGCGCGGCAGTTATTGTGACTGGCCCAAACAGTTCCATTAAATAATTCCATCGCATCCCAAAAAGCATCATCACACAAATGGGTGGCATCAAGGATCATATGTAACTGTTCCATTTCTTTCAGCAAGGCCTTACCCATCTCATTCAATCTTCCGGTAGCATCGGTTCCGTTGGCGTAACGGCCGGGACCATAATGTCCGGGGCCAACCGCACGCAATCCGTATGCATGGGCGCGATGCAGGTGATCAAGGGTGATCAAAGAATCTGCCCCTTCTAAACTTAAAATATAACCAATGGGTTTTGGATCGTGATTGGATCCGTTCATCCAAAGAGCCAGATGATTTTCAAGTTGGGTAAGGTTGGTGATCTGCACCATTTCACCGGCTTCTTCCATGACCCGGTACCATTGCAGCTGGCCCTGGGTTTGTGCCCATGCCTGTTCGGGTGAGTGCCATCCTTTGTATGGGCCTCCGGGTTGTACGGCACGGCCTATTTGTGTAGCCACCACCAATCCGATATTTCCTTTACGCAGTTCAGGAAAAGCCACCGTGCCCCTGCCCCGGTCGGGCTTATCCATCATACCTGTTTCTGTTTCACGAATAACATGAACCGGTTGCCGTAGGTCGCGGTTCCATTCCATGGCATTCATGCTAAGGTCGAGATGGGCGTCGATGATGAACATAAGGATGCATTTGTGGTTCGTGAGTAGTGAGTCGTCAGTTGTGAGTAAAATGTTTTGCCCTCACTACTCACTACTGACCACTCACTTATCAAATGGTAATTTTTCTTGTCCGCGCGATTACTTTCCAATTATCCACTACTTCATTGTCTTCTACAATCACTGCTGTATCATATAAAGCAACTGTTGGACAAATATGCACCGGTACACCATACAATACATCTCCAACTTTCCAGTGGTGCTTACCGGGAAATTTCAGTACCAGGTGTTCTTCACTCTGAGAGATGGGTGTGGCATCTTCCGCATTTAAAAAATGAACACGGGGTAAAGGATTTTCTGCAGCAACAGATTTGTGGCCAAGGTCTGTGCATACGGTTTGGTCATCGATCACAGAAATAATCCGGGTGATCACCAATGCGGCATATTCAAAAGGTTCATCGGGAACAATGTGTTTGTAGCCCCAATCCCAGAACACAAAAGTGCCCGGACTGTAATGCACACCTTTACGTTTGGTATGTGTGGGAAAGGAAGGAGAGCCGCCGATCACTACCTGCATATTCCTTCCTGCCATGGATTCAATAGCTGTTTTTAATTTTTCTGCCCTTGCAAATGCCTCATCAGAACGTTGGGTGCGGGTGGCTACATCGGTATCACGTATATGTCCATCGTAAGCGTGTAAGCCCATGATGCGGATACCTGCCAATGATTGACAATCCGTAAATAACTGCAAAGCATTTTCCGGGATAATACCCGAACGGTTCATGCCGATATTCAAGTCGATATAGGCTTCTATCTGCTGCCCGTTCGCTGTGAACAATTCTGAGAGTTCCCTGGCTGTTGAAAAATTATCAATGATGCAGGAAAAATGTGTTGAAGGAAATGTTTTGACAAGTTTCAATAATCTTTCCTGTTTGGGCCCAACAGGCTGGTGAGCCAGTAACACATCCGGGGCCTTGATCATACCCAGCATTTCAGCTTCTGCAATTGTGGCGCATTTGAATTTGTTGATTCCGGCCAGCATCATCAATGAACACACTTCAGCCATTTTATTGGTCTTAACATGCGGACGAACATGCCCGGCACCACCGGCCATTTGTAAGAAGCGGTCGATGTTTTCGTTGACCCTTTCGGGGTAAACGATCAATGATGGAGACTCAACTTTTTCTATATTTTGTATTTGATACCAATCCATGGGGTATAGTTAATAGTTGATAGTGAATAGTTAAAAGTGGCTATCACTATTGACTATTCATTTTTTACTTTGATCAATGCAGTTCAAACATCGCTTCAATTTCTACCGGAATGTTATTCGGCAGAGAGCCCATGCCTACGGCACTTCTTACGCCTACACCATGATCGGTTCCCCATACGGCAGCAAATAATTCACTGCAACCATTGATCACATAGGGATGTTTTTCAAAATCGGAGGTACAGTTTACCATACCCAATACTTTGATCACCCTTTTTACTTTATCCAGCGATCCGAGATTTGCTTTGATGGTGGCGAGGATAGCAAGGCCCACCTGCCGGGCGGCTAATTTGGCTTCATCCATATCCATGTCTTTTCCTACGCGGCCAATAATAAGGCTGCCATCATTTTTAACGGTTCCATGACCGGATACCAGGCAATGGTTGCCATCGATCAATAAAGGTTTATATACGCCTAAGGGTTTAGGAGCAGGTGGCAGTTCGAGGCCGAGTTTGGCAAAATTTTCTTCAGGTGTCATACAATGAAATTAATTATGAGGTCTTAAGGTATTAAAATAAACAGCATCTTCTGAAAACCCAATGAAACCGTTCCTTTGTGCGAGAAATGAATTTACACACAATGTCACGGTTAAACCGGAACTATCTAAAAACAGATCATCAACTTATATAAAATAATCGATCACAAATACGCCGATCAATCCCACTATCGAAACAATGGTTTCCATGATACTCCATGTTTTGATCGTTTCTTTTACCGAAAGATTAAAATACTCTTTAAACATCCAGAAACCAGGGTCATTTACATGCGAGAACATCAGGCTGCCTGCTCCGGTTGCCAGTACCATTAAGGCAGGATTTACGCCGGAAGCTGCGATCATCGGTGCCATAATACCTGCAGCCGTTAAACCGGCCACGGTTGCTGAACCGATACTAACGCGGATGATCGCGGCGATGGTCCAGGCAAGTAATAAGGGGTGAATGGCCAAATGGGTAAGGGGCTGCACCAGTTCGCTGCTGATATTGGTATCGGTGAGGATCTGTTTAAAAGCACCCGCTCCCGAAATGATCAGCAGGATGGAGGAGATATCTTTCACAGCATCGCCCATGGGTGCCATGATGGTTTTGATCTTTTTCTTCTGCCTGATCCCTAACGTATAGATCGCAATCAGCAAAGAAGCCAGCATGGCAATAGAGGGTTCACCAAACGTATGAACGATATCTGTAAAAATATTTTTCTCCGGAAAGACGATCCTGACAATGGTATCCGTTGCAATAAATAACACCGGCATAAATGCCGCAAACATACTGGCCAGCATACCCGGTTGTTCTGCTTCAGGTACCGTATGCGTGGTAAAAATGGCCAATGGTTTGGGATTGTATTTCTTCAGGGTAACAGAAAATACGGGCCCTGCAATAATGATTGCCGGTACTGCAATGAGTATACCATAGAACAGGATCATACCCATATCTGCATGAAACTGCTGCGCCAAAGCCACAGGCGACGGATGTGGAGGAAGATAACCATGTGTAACAGAAAGTGCGGCCAGTGTGGGCAGGCCGAGGTAAACAATAGGGATCTTATATTTTTCGGCCACAGCAATGATCAGCGGGATCAACAACACAAACCCCACACCATAGAATAAAGGGATACCTACAATAAAAGCGGTAAGCACCAGGGCCCATTGAATATGTTTTACGCCAAATCCTTTGATGAGGCCGGCGGCAATTTTATTGGCCGCACCACTATCGGCAACCAATTTACCCAGCATGGCACCGATGCATAAGATGATCATTAAAGACCCCATCAGGTCGCCAATACCTTTTTGAATGGAAGCAACGATCTTACTGATGTCCATCCCCCGGCTTAATCCCGTAAGGATACATACGATCAGAAAAGCAATGAATGGATGAAGTTTCACTGCGGTAATAAGCAGCACTAATCCAAGAACAGCAAGCAATAGAATGATCAATGTCATGGCATGATAAGCGTTAGACTCTAAAGATAAAAGAAAAATGCACCCAAAAACAGCCCGCCCGGGAATTCCCGGCAGGCTAAAAACAGGGTTCTTTTCGCATCATCAATCAAACTGATTAAATTTATGCTCTCATAGATAAAATCTATCAGCATGACCTTTGTTCAGTTACAGTATATCATAGCCGTAGACACTTTCCGGCACTTTGCATCTGCCGCCAAGCATTGTTTTGTATCGCAACCCACTTTGAGTATGCAGATCCATAAAGCGGAGGAGGAGTTGGGTGTGAAAATATTCGACAGGAGTAAGCAACCCGTAATAGCCACCGAGCTCGGGGCAGAACTGATAGAGCAGGCAAGAAAGATCATTGCAGAAAAAAATGTACTGGACGAAATGGTGCACCGCAAAAAAGGAATGATCACCGGTGAGCTCAAGATCGCCATCATTCCTACATTGGCGCCCTATCTGCTTCCCTTGTTTGTACAGCAGTTCACAGATAAATATCCGCTGGTGCGCCTGGTGATCAATGAATTGACCACTGAAAATATTTTGGCACAATTGCGTTCCGGTAAAGTGGATATGGCCATACTGGTTACACCCCTGCTGGAACCGGGTATCAAAGAGCATGTATTGTTCTACGAAGAGTTACTGGCCTATGTATCCAAAAAGAATGCGGCGTATAAAAAAACCTATATGCTGCCACAGGATATTGACCCGGATAAATTATGGCTGCTGGAAGAAGGGCATTGTTTCCGGAGCCAGATCGTGAACTTATGCGAGCTGCGGAAAGCGGGAAAAGAATCCGGCCATTTTGAATACGAAGCAGGCAGTATTGAAACACTCCGCAGAATGGTGGATATGAACGACGGTATCACTATTCTTCCCGAACTGGCTACCCTGGGCATGACACAAAAACAACTGAACCAGGTGCGTTATTTTAAACGCCCCGCACCTATGCGCGAAGTGAGTATTGTGGTGCACCGCGATTTTGTAAAAAAACGGTTGATCGAGATCCTGCGAGAGGAGATCATTGCTTCCATCCCCGAAAAGACCCTCGCCAATAAGAATAAATACGTGATACCCGTGTAATAAATACCTGATTTTTGGATTCCGGTATTTCTGTACTTGCATATTCAATAGGCATGTATATGAAACTGCTTGTGATCATTCTGATGCTGGGTATCTCATTCACTGTTTCTGCACAGAGAAACGACCATGTATTTGAATCCCGTTATGTACAGAAAGCCCCTGTTTACCTAATGGGTGATGATTCGGCGGGCCGTTATTATTTCCATCATTTTCCGGGTATGGACAGCCTGTTACCCAAAGCCATTGCGTATGGTGATACTTTGAAATACCTGCGTGTTTATTTTTCTTTTGTTATTGATAAGTATGGATTGATCACGGAGCCGCATTTTATCCGCATTGCGTCAACCCGTTATGCGCAAAGTAAAAATGCGAAAACAGTCAATTATTTTTTACAGGATGAAGCGTATTATGAAAAAGCCATCAAGCAAATGCTTCGCAAAATGGGTTTCTGGAAACCGGCATTGCAGAATGGTATCCCGGTAAGTTGCCGAATAGAAGAATATCTCCAGTTCTGGGTTGGCATTACGCCACCTTTATAAATAACCGTGTCCTAAACCGTGCCTTTGTGTACAAATTATTCTCACACAAAGGCACAAAGGCACGGTTTGATTTACTGAGTAAGCAGGCTGTCTAATTTTTTTTGCATCAGGGGGAATGTATTCAGGTCATTATGACTTCCCCCTTCGATGGTGATGAATTCATCGGTTGGCTTTAAAACCTCTTTTAATCTTTTCGCATTGAAATAAGGGATCACCCCATCGGATGTGCCATGAAAAAGACTCACAGGTGCTGTTACCTTTGTAAGGTATTCATGCGTAGGAAGTTTGAAGTGCGAGAGCATCTCTATGGGATACATCCAGCCTACAATTCTGGCCAAAGAAGTAAAACTATAATAAGGTGTTTCCAGGATCAGTTTTTTGCAATCACGTACAGAAGCCAGCTCTGCGGCCACACCGGTACCGAAAGATTTTCCGTAGATGATCATCTGCTGCGGTGCATATTTGATCCTGGCCATTTTATATACCTGCAAAGCCTCTTCGTATAAAATGGGTTCAGTGAGTTTGCCTGTTGATTTTCCAAAGCCGGGATAATCGGGCATCCATACCTCATACCCGTTTTTGGTAAAATTGGACGCGAACTGCGCATAATGGTTCACATTTTCCTTATTGCCATGAAAATATAAAACGATCCCTTTGCGCAAAGAGTCCGGAACGGTGAACTGTATGATATTGAAACGGGTTTCAGCATCCCGGTCAATATTGATCTCAGTAAACGGTTGTGTGAAAGAATAGATACTGTCTGCAGCCAATGCTTTTGGGCGCAGTATCAAAAGATCCTGCAGATAGAATAGAGCCGTACCTACCAGGCAATACACCACAATAATGAGCTTGATCCAGCGAAAGCGTTTTTTCTTATCCATGCTGTGCAAAGGTAGGCCCGAAATATCAGTACTTTAAAATATCCCTGATGAAGTTATGATACTCATTAAAGGAAGGGAGATTATTATGCCCTCCCCCATGGATCCGGATTAAAGTAATTTTATGCGGACTGATCTGCTGCAG
>CBHRAM010000066.1:0-12222 GCA_966076165.1 uncultured Chitinophagaceae bacterium | reverse complement strand
TTTTCACCGCAGAGGAACAGAGACCGGGGAGTTTTCGCAGAGAAATTTAATCTTTAAGCATTCAGCTTATCCCTAATTTTATACTCACTAAAAACAATTTATGACACATACAGAAATAGCCGTTAAAATGGCACTCACTGCCTGGCAGTTACAGAATGCACAGGTAGACAAACTGATCGAAAAATTAACCGATGAACAATGGATGAGTGATACGGCCCCCGGCCGCAATAGTGGCATCTACCTGCTTGGACATCTGACTGCCGTAAACGATGGTATGATCTCCATCCTCGGGTTTGGCGAAAAACTGCATCCGGAGCTGGAAACTATATTCTTATTCAATAAAGATAAATCCGGGCAAACCATGCCATCACTGGCCAGTTTAAAAAAGAACTGGAAAGAGATCAATGCAACCCTGAATGCACACATAGAACTGATGTCTACCAATGATTGGTTTACCCGCCATACCAAAGTATCAGAAGAAGATTTTGCGAAAGAGCCACACAGAAACAAATTGAACATTATCATTTCAAGAACCCATCACCAGAGTTACCATTTGGGACAACTGGCCTATTTGTAGATAAGCCTATCAGTTTGCTGAGATTTTGATAAGGAATAATGGCAAGCTATTTCCCTTTCTGTGCCAATCTGTGCCCTATGAGGCAAACATATTATCCTGTAATACATCCCCATGAAGAAAGGAGTACTTTTTACCATTCATTCTTTTGCCGGACTTATTTCCGGCCTATTTATTTTGTTGATGTCCCTCTCCGGTTCTGTATTGGTCTTTCATGAAGAGCTGGACAATTTGCAGTATCCAAAAATGATTCCGGAAAAAGATCTGCCGGTACTGTCCATTGACAGAACATATCAAAAACTACAGGAGAAATATCCCCATGCACAGATCAGCAGCTGCAGCCTGGCAGAAGACCCCGGCCACCCTTTTATCTTCTCGCTCTATGATTCTTCTTTTCAGCAGGGCAAAGAAGTAATGCAGGTATTCATGCACCCGCAAACGGGGGCGATACTGAAAATAAGAGGTGGGGAAAAAGATCCCGCTAATAATTTTATGAGCTGGCTCAAGTCTTTTCACAATTCATTCCGGCTAAAAGAAAAAGGAGAATGGTTACTGGGTGTTTTATCACTGATCTTTTTGATCAGCATCATTTCGGGTATCATTCTTTTCCGCAGAAAAATAAAATATGTACTCAGTTTCAACAAAGGCATTTATACAAAAGCTAATTTTCATCAGGTTATCGGTGTGTATGCTTTACTCTTCAACCTGATGATCGCCGGAACAGGCTTCTGGATGCAGCGTTACGTTTTTAAAAAAGAATTCTATGCAGAACAGATGCCTTATACGCCTGTGATCAAACCCAGTCCTGCATTGTTTTTCAGCCTCGACAGCGCCCTGAAACAGGCCAAACAGCCTTATCCTGATTTTACAGGCTATGTGATCTACTTTGCCCAGAACAAACAAAGAAAAACAGCAGTGTATGGCAGCCAGTCAACCAACTCATTTATCCATGCAAAGAAATTTGCAGATGCTATATTTCTCGATAGTACGGGAGCGATTGCCAAAACTGCTATATTAAAAGATATCCCCTTCGCAGATCGTCGGGATATTATTAACTCACAGATCCACTTCGGAAAATTTGGTGGATGGCCCGTAAAGATCTTATACAGTTTATTTGGATTAACGGGTGGTTTACTCAGCATCACCGGGTTTGCCATGTGGGTAAAAAGAAGAAAACAACCCGTTCAACGTTGAGTGCTTTAGTTAAAAATATCATCTATCAACTGGGGGGAGCAGCATGGCTGGATGGTATTCTGTTTCGAATGGCCGGGTTGCGTAACCGAAAAATTAACCGCTTATACAGGTTGAACCATTCATCGATCATTTTGCCGGAAGATTATGATCTCTATGAGACTTACCAACTCCATTACCAAAAATTTATAGAAGATGGAAAACTGGCAGCAACAGAGATCCTGGAATGGACCAGGCCTTACCTTCCTGCACATGAACCGGTGATACTGGACTGGGGCTGTGGAGTAGGCAGGATCACCAGGCATATCAAAGAACAGAATACTGCTGCAATAATCTGTGCCTGTGATATTGATGAACATAAGATCGAATGGAACAAAACGCATTACCCGGATATTGATTTCTCAACCATCTCCTATTCGCCACCTACTGGTTATGCAACTGCGCAGTTTGATCTGATCTATGGCATTTCGGTCTTCACGCATATTGATATCGAATCGCAGCATACCTGGATCGAAGAATTGAACCGCATACTCAAACCCAACGGCATTCTGCTGATCACTACGCAAGGTGAATGGTATCGTAACAGATTAACAGGCGGACAAAATAAGCTGCTGAATAAGAACGGTTATTACACGCAGCATTATGCGAAGAAAGGACATCGGATGATGTCAAGCTTTCATCTTCCTGATCATTTCAAAGAAATGCTCAGTCCTTATTTTATGGTGAAAGAATTTCACGAGGGAAAAATGCATCCTGAAAAGATGGGTGGACAGGATCTTTGGATCCTTCAAAAAAGATAAACGTCTTTGCGAGGAACGAAGCAATCTGAGCTACACAATCCGGACATTCCGATATTTGTGATCCAGATTGCTTCGTCGTTCCTCCTCGCAAAGACGTTCAACATTCAATATTTCTTGTTCAATATTCTCTCCTACTTCTGCAACTCCGCTTCCTTCTTCGCTCTATACTCCGGATCTTTTGCCAGTTTCTGGATCTCATCCAGTTTGGCGATATAGATACTGCGTCCATGTGTACCCAGTATCAGATCGTTTTCTCTTGGATGCAGGGCGATATCGTGAACAGGCACACTATAAGGTAATCCTTTGTTCCACATCATTGAGCTGTTACCACCATCAAGGCTCACATACAAGCCGCCATCTGTACCCACATAGATCAGGTTCTCATTGGTCAGGTCTTCTTTCACCACATTGATCGGTTCATTGGGAAGGTCTTTACCGATCTGCTTCCAGCTGGCACCATAATCTTCACTCACGTACAGATAAGGCAGGAAATTATCGTTGCGGTATCCGTTCAGTGAGGCATATACACGGCCTTCTTTAAAAGCACTGGCGGTTACACGGCTTACATATAAGCCTTTCGGTAATTTTTTATTAATGAGTTCCCAGGTATAGCCACCATCTTTGGTTACCTGGATATTGCCATCATCCGTACCCACATAGATCAAACCAAAACGCAGCGGGCTTTCGCACATGGTAGTCAATGTACCAAAGGGAACATCTCCCTGTTTAGGATTGGTAGACAGATCTCCACTCATGGCAACAGAGCTATCTCCTTTATTAAAAGAACGATGAAACTTATTGCTTCCGTAATAAAATACATCCTGGTTATGACGGCTGAGCAGGATCGGTGTTTGCCAGTTATAACGCAAAGCCGTTTCACCCAGATCGCGTGAAGGCCTTACTGATCTTGAATTTTCAAAACGGTTTCCAACCGCTCCCAATACCTGGCGGCTGTAGGCACCAAACTGAGATCCGCTGTAAACGGTCTTATTATCGCGCCAGTCTACCTGCACCTGCATACCATCACCACCACCAATACCTTTGTAAGGGTTCTCGCCGGAATCATACCAATCATAATTCTCTCTTGTGGTACTGGATCCATACCAGGTTCCGTTATCCTGCAATCCTCCGTAAACATTGTAAGGCTTGGCCATATCAAAAGTTACATTGTAGAATTGTCCAACAGGTGGTGTATTGGCTTTAAACCAATGTTCCCCGTTATCATAGGTAATATTACAACCACCATCATTACCGATGATGATATGGCTGTCTCTCTTAGGGTCAAACCATGCCACGTGATGATCTGCGTGTACATTGGCGCCACCAATTGGTTTAAAGGTCTTACCTCCGTCAACACTCATCTCTACATCAAAACCGGTCAATACGATCTTGTTATCGTTTACGGGACTAACCCATACTTTACCAAAGTAATAACCATAGGTGCTAAACAGGGTAAGTGGCTTTGTATTGGTCTTCTTCCAGCTCTTACCGGCATCATCACTGCGGTATAATTCACAACCGATGATCGGTGTTTCAAACAAAGCAGTGTTGGCATCAAATAAAAAATCCCAGATCACACTTGGTGGGAATTTATCTTTCGCAACGGCCTCTTTGATAGAAGCCGCTGTATATTTCTGCGGAATTCCATTTCTGCGTGAACTTACAAACGCACTTAGTTTTTTATCATCCAGCGCTGCGAATTGTTCTTTGGTGAGATCTTTGAAATCACGCAGTACATAACGGGTTGAATCGGGTTTAGGTGTTGCATCCCCCGACTGGTGAAAATTATTATCTACCACCGCATATACAACATTGCTGTTTTGCTGAGATACGGCAAGCCCTATCCTGCCCACACCTTCACCGGATGGGAATCCGCTTCCTTCAGCAGATACCAGCGACCAGCTGTCGCCGCCATTGGTGCTCTTATAGATGCCGCTGGTTTTACCACCTTCTTCAAAATTCCATGCACTACGGGTTTTGTACCACATAGCTGAATACAAAGTGTTAGGGTCTTTGGCATCAATATCAATGTCTATGCCCCCTGTGTTTTCATCAATGTATAAAGTTTGTTTCCATGTTTTACCCCCGTCACTGGTCTTGTAAATACCACGGTCTTTGTTGGGGGAATATAAATGTCCGAGTACCGCTACCCAGGCAACATTATTATCCGTAGGATGTAATACGATCTTACCGATATGATGGCTTTCTGGTAAACCGAGGTATTCCCATGATTTACCATTGTTGCTCGATTTATACATTCCGATACCGGCATAAGAAGAACGGCTGCTGTTCACTTCGCCGGTTCCGAGCCAGATGGTGCGTGTTTTCCAGTTAACGGCAACATCACCAAGCGTTAGTACATCTTCTGAGTCAAATACAGATGTAAAGCTCTGCCCGTTATTGGTGGTATACCACAAACCTCCGGAAGCATACGCCACATAGAACTCGGTTGGATCGTCGGGATTTGCATCCACGTCCACTACGCGTCCGCTCATAACACTGGGGCCCACATTCCGGAAACCGGTGTTATTGGCCAGGGACTTTTTTAACAAGGCTTTCCTTTGATCTGCGGCTTTCAGACGGTCTGAAGCGGAAGTAGGTTTCACCTGTGCCGTGGCAGATAATGCCAACAGCAATAACAAGGGGATTGTTAATTTTCTCATTGCAGTATTGAATATTTGTAGTTTTGGTTACCCAATTTAGGCATTATGCGTTTTCATCTGCTACCATTGTTCATATTATTTTCTACCGGCCTTACGGCACAGTATAAAAGTTTCCGTATCAGTACGGTTACAGGGGATACTTTAGACAAAATAGACCTGAAAGGCCAAAAGCAGGGCAAATGGCTGGTACGGGTTGCCCCATTGCGTGGAGAGCCGGGCTATGAAGAAGAAGGAGTATTCGTCAACGACCGCAAAGAAGGCACCTGGCGCAGGTTTAACCTGATGGGAGATCCTCTCGCGATAGAGAACTACAAGTGGGGTAATAAAAACGGGCTTTGTCGCTATTTTACGATCAACGGCCCTGAGCATGATGAGACCTGGCGCGCCGTAAATCCCGATAAAGCCTATGATACGATTGATGTGGCCGACCCCAAATTCCCCGACAAAATAGAACGGGTGGTTGTAAAAAATGATGGCGTTTCACTCAAACACGGTACCTGGAAATATTATTACCCGCCCACCGGCGGACTGGTTAAAACAGAAAATTATTTTCTGGATAAACTGGTAGAACCCGGTTCCGAAGATGACCCCACCAAGGGACTAACCAAAGTAGCCAGCGATACCGCCAAACCCAAGGCTCCCGTAAAACCCAAAGCTGTGCTGGACTTCGAAAAAAAGACCAATGGCAAGAAAAAAGCGGTGAGAGACGGGAGAACGGGAGGTGGGTAGGAATATTGAACAGATGAACAAGGAACAGATGAACAAGGATCGGAGGACTTTATAAACTTCATCTGTTCATCTGCTCCTTGTTCATCTGTTCGTCTGTTCAAAATATATTTGACCCGGCCCTCATTATAATACAAGTTGATAATCAATAACTTATAGATAATTTTGTTTGAATTTTTCTCAAAAATTATTTACACCAAGGGCAACCTCTTTTCTTCCTTTCCCGTATTCCTGTAATCAGAGTAGTTTAGCACTCAGACATACCAATTGTTGTATCCTACTAAAGAAAATTGCCCCGGGAGATACACCAGATATCGAGCCTAATCGACGGTTGTTGTAAAAATGACCGTAATAGCCAGCGTGACCTATACCACTGGCTATATGACTATGCTATGAAAATAAGCTTCCGTTACGTGAGCCGTCAGGAGGAAGCCGAAGAACTGGTGAATGAATCTTTTATCAAATTATTCAAGAACATTCAGCAGTTTGATGGGTCCCGCGCGGGAGAGACCGAAGCCTTGTTAAAAGGATGGTTCAAAAGGATTGTGGTGAATACCTGTATCGACCACCTGCGCAGAACGCATTTGAAACTGGTAAGCCAGGAGATCAGCGAAGAGAGTGAAACCTTTGCGGATGATCGCGAAACCGGGGTTGATAAATTGATGTACCGTGAAATTATCGAAGCCATTAAAAAGCTGACACCGGTATATCGGACCGTATTTAACCTCTTTGTGATCGAAGGGTATAGTCATGAAGAAATATCCAATATGCTGAACATCAGTGTGGGGGCATCAAAATCAAATTTGTCGAAAGCAAGACATAACCTGAGGAAAATCATTATACAACATAACGCATACAAAACATATGTATAATCTAGGCGACGATAGCGAGCTTGACCGATTGAGCAGGGAGGCAGCCGGACGATACGAAACACCCGGAAATGCCAACTGGCGGGCCCTTAGTGAAGAGCTGGACAAAATAATGCCCGAAGAAAAGAAAAAAAGAAGGTTTCTTTTCTGGTGGATCCTGCCCGGCTTGCTGGCAGGTGGTGCCATTACGTATGGAATTATTCATCGTGACAGTAACCCAACAACAGCTATTGAAAAAAACATACCGGCCGTTTCAACTGACAGGTCGAATGAGCCATCAACTGCACAGGCTAACCATGAAAAAGTTAATGAACCAGGCATAAGCCAAACAGATAAAGCAACCATAACGCCGGCAGAAAAAACGGTTACGGTCACTACTCCACAAGTAAAAGAAAGTTCAACGGCCTTATTGAGTGAAGGAAAAACAGGTGTCAATATTCTGTCATCCAAGAAAGGGAAAAATACAACCGGGCTTAACAACACGAAATCTGTTGCAAGATCAACTGATAAAGTTGAAGCAGGGTCCGTACCTGTGCAGTCAGCTGTGATCAATCCGGAAACATCCAAACCTGTTGAACAGCCGATCGTGATCAAAGAACAAAAAGAAGTAACTAAAGAAAACAACGAGACAGAAAAGAAAGAACAGGCAAATCTCACCACTCCTGCTAAAACAGAGAAAGAACCGGCCACAGAAGAATCAGTAATTAAAGAGGATAAGAAACCCGTGCAAAAAAATAGCCTGCCTGCACGTGGCAAGGGCTGGAGTTTTGGCCTGTTGGCAGGTGTTGATAAGAGCACCGTAAAATTCAAATATGGTTACAAACCCGGAATTAACCTGGGCCTGGAAATAGCTTATCACTTTAACGATACCTGGGCCGTAAAAACCGGCGGGATCTATACCCAGAAGAATTATAAACTCGCCGGTGAAGATTTTACCGCACCAAAAGGCAGCTGGGCCAGCTATTATAAGCTCGATCAGGTAGAAGGCTTTTGCCGCATGTGGGAAGTGCCGCTGCTGGTTAGTTATACCCTGCACAACAATCCTAACAGCAAGAAAAGTGTAACCCTGAATACGGGCCTCAGCTCCTATTTTATGACCAAAGAGGATTACGATTATTACTATTACTACAATAGTGCTCCGGCTTCGAGAAACTTCTCTTATAACTCAACCGACACACATGTTTTATCGATCGTACACCTGTCGGCAGGTTTTGAGAACAGGTTGAGCAACACGATGTCGTTACTGGTAGAACCGTACGCAAAAATACCACTGGGTGGAGTTGGTTTTGGCAGCATCCGGCTTAGCAGCTTTGGACTTAATTTTTCTGTACAATACAGGCAACCCCATAAAAAGTAAACACGTACCATAACTCAATAAAACGATACTGATCATTGCATAGCAATCAAGTCTATTTAGTGCAGATGGCAGATACAATGATTTATTAACGGGGCTTCATTGTATTAACTGCATTAAAGAAAAAGCAACTCTTAATTGAGTTGCTTTATTTTTTTGTTAGAAGTCTAAAGTTGGGTGTCTGGAGTACTTAAATTAATTCCAGACTCCTAACTCCTCACTCCAGACTTATTTCAACACCTTATCAAAATGCTTCCTGAAGAACAACACCTGGTAATCGATCGCCTTATCCCAGTACGCCCAGTTATGTTCCCCGGGCCTTTCTGTATAATCATGCGGGATCTTTAGCTTGAGCATTTTCTCGTGTACTGGACGATTCATGGCCAATACCCTGTCTTCTGTACCACAATCAATGGTGATGGCCAAAGAAGAATCAGCAGGGTAAGTATCCAGCATATTCAATACACTCCAATCATGCCAGTACTTACGGTTGGCAGCCGTATCGCCCAATCTTTTCTCCACACCATAGTTCTGTGTGATCACAGAAACATGCAGCGCTCCGCTCATACTACCACAGGCACTGTACAGGTCTTTATGCCTGAACCCCAGAAATAAACCACCATGACCACCCATACTTAAACCGGTAATGGCCCTGCCCTTTCTGTCGGCAATGGTGCGGTAATTGGCATCCATGTACTGGGGCACTTCGGTACCCACAAAAGTTTCAAATCGATAGGTGCTGTCGATCGGGCTATCAAAATACCAGCTGGTATAGCCGCCATCCGGACAAACGATCATCACCTGGTGCTGATCGGCCAGTTGCTGTATATGCGGCACTTTAATGATCCAGTTGGAATAAGAGCCAAACGCCCCATGCAACAGGTAGATCACCGGGTATTTCTTATTCTTCTCCGTTTTATAAGAAGAAGGCGTAATGATCACGGTCTTTACCCCACGGTGCATGCTGTTGCTGTAGATCTCAATGGAATCAACATTGGCAGCTTTAGTGCTGATGGTGATGACGAGGAAGCTTAGAAGGGTGATTAGTTTCATATGTAGTTGTTGTTTGCGTGAATAGTGAGTCGTGAATCGTGAGTGAGAAAATATTACTCACGACTGACGATTCACGACTCACATAAAAAAGCCACCTCAATTTACTCAAGGTGGCTTTATCATTATGCGAAATAAAGATTATTTTTTCTGCAACGCATTCTGCATCGGGTTAAGGCCGTTGGATTGTCCGCGTGCCCCACCTGCCCTGGCTTTGAACAAAGCAAATTTGCTGGGTTCTGCAGTTGTGGGCCAGCTGTTATTGGCTTCATTGATATCGGCTGTTTCCTTTAAAGGATCGAGTTTGATCGCCGTTGCTTTTTTACGGGTAAGGAATACCTTGGTCACATTGTTCTCATTCTTTCTCCAGATCTGTGCAGGAATTCTTTCGATCTGCTTGGTTCCATCTTCAAAAGTAAATTCAACAATGATCGGCATTACCAGTCCGCCTTTGTTTGAGAAAGCAATTTCATACAAATGCACATCTGCATATTTTGCCTTGTCTTCTGCACTCAAAGGTTCTGCAGGACCGCCACCAAAGCCACCGGGAGCCGGTGTGATCTTAGTGATGGAATCATAAGGTTCCAGGCCACGATCGTATCTCCAGTAAAAATCTCTCAGGCTGGTATCTGCATCGGTAGCAAATACAATATTCTTGTCTTCCCTGTTACGGATCTTAGAAATATCATCAAAGGTTGGGATCATTGGTTTTGGCAGTCCATTATTGTTGCCACCACCAAATCCCTGGCCTCCGCCACCTCTGCCACCAAATCCACCACCACCTGCAGGTGCTGTAGCATTCGGATCAAACACCGCATGTTTTACAGAATCGATGGCAATATCACAGGCATCAATGCTGTAGAACCATCCTCTCCAGAACCAGTCAAGGTCTTCACCACTGGCATCTTCCATGGTACGGAACAGGTCAGCCGGTGTAGGATGTTTGAAAGCCCAGCGGCGTGCATATTCACGGAAAGAGAAATCAAACAGTTTACGTCCCAGAATGGTTTCACGAAGGATATTCAAACCGGTTGCAGGTTTGGTATAGGCATTCGGGCCAAATTGGATAATGTTCTCACTATTGGTCATAATAGGCTCCAGCTGGTCTTTTGGCAAACGCATATACCCTGCCATGGTTGAAGCCGAACCCATACGTGAAGGAAACTTGTTATCGTATAATTCTTCTGTGAGGTATTCAACAAATGAGTTCAGGCCTTCGTCCATCCATGACCACTGGCGCTCATCACTGTTAACGATCATCGGGAAAAAATTATGTCCCACTTCATGAATGATCACCCCCAACATACCCTGCTTGGTTGATTCTGCATAGGTTCCGTCTTTTTGTGTACGGCCATTGTTGAAACAGATCATCGGGTATTCCATTCCGTTGGCAGCTTCAATACTTTGTGCAACAGGGTATGGATATGGAATAGAGAATTTAGAATAAGAACGGATGGTATGTGCCACCACTTTGGTTGAGAACTTACGGTATAAACCATAGGCTTCTTTTGCATAACCGCTCATACACATGATCTTCTTGCCTTCCACATAAGTAGGCATCGCATCCCAGATATATTTGCGGCTGGATGTCCATGCAAAATCACGTACGTTCTCTGCTTTGAATACCCATGTTTTTTTAGCAGTGCTTTTTCCTTTTTCTGCATTCACGGCTTCAGCAAGTGTTACCACTTCTACAGGTTCTTTAGCCGTTTGTGCCTGGTTCCAGCGCGCCATTTGTGCAGCAGATAATACCTGCGCATAGTTCTGGCACTGTCCGGTTCCCAATACTACGTGATCAGCAGGAACGGTGATCTGTACATTGAAATTTCCAAAGGCCAGTGCAAATTCTCCACGGCCGGTGAACTGGTGGTTCTGCCATCCCTGGAAATCGCTGTACACGCATAAACGCGGGTACCATTGTGCCATGGTGAACAGGTTATTGGCATCATCGCCAAGGGTTTCATATCCACCACGTCCGCGGAATGTATTACGGTCGGAGATCTTATAATTCCAGTCAAGATTAAATACAAACTGCTGGCCGGGTTTCAAAGCTGCCGGCAGATCAATACGCATCATGGTTTTGTTGATGGTATAGGATAAGTTTTTGCCAGTGGCATCAGTTAGTTTAGTAATGATATGGCCATAGCCATTATCTTTTTTCGCATCTTCCAGTGCATCAATAGTAGCGGTAGTAACACCTCGTCCCATTGTACTTGCATCCTGGTAATTGGCATTGTTAACGGTGCTATGCTCGTTCTCATCCAGCTGTAACCAGATATAGGTTAACACATCAGGCGAGTTATTGTAATAGGTAACGGTTTCGCTTCCCTTTAATTTCAGGTTAGGCTCATCCAGTTCACACTTGATCGAATAATCCGCTCTTTGCTGCCAGTATTTTGGGCCGGGTGCGCCGCTGGCAGTACGGTATTCATTGGGCGTAGGTAAAATGGTACCCAGCTGCTCAAACTTATTACCGTGATTTGAATTGGGGTTGTTGCGGATGTCTTGCGCATTCACGATGCCGGCAGTACACAGCAACAGAAACAGGAACAGTAGTTTTCTCATTGTATGTTAGTTTAGTAAGGGGACAAATCTGTCGATTGCCATCTGGAGGGCCAACGCAAAAATACCGGCTGAAATAGCCAAAAGATACTCTCTGCGGTTACACTTCAGAATAGCAACGAATATAAAGGAAATCAATAAAATAAGCGTGACGATCAGTAATTGGCCAACTTCTAACCCTACATTAAATGCCAGCAGGGGACCAACCACATTGGCACCGGAACCGAGCAGGCTTTTCAGGTAGCTGCTGAAACCCAGTCCATGCACCAACCCAAAGAAAAGGGCCAGAAAATAGATCAACGGGAACTTGCTTTTGAACACAAATTTTTTCACAAATACATTGCTGATAGCCGTAATGACAATCGTAACCGGGATCAAAAACTCGATCCATTTAACGGAATACTGCACCAGGTTGAATACACTGAGGGCAAGG
>CBHRAM010000065.1:0-12241 GCA_966076165.1 uncultured Chitinophagaceae bacterium | reverse complement strand
GGAGCAATTTCTACGCTACCGCTGATCTCATGGATCTCTGCTGATACACCTTGTGCCTTCAGGTAATCACCCAGGATCACCGGGTAACTGGTAGCGATCTTTTTACCTGCGAGGAATTGCGGACCGGTATATTCTTCACCCTTTCTTATCGCAAGGCTTAGACGGCATTTACCAAAACCCAGTTTTTCCACAACATCCACTTTCTTCTTTTTCTCATACACCACATTCTCCCCTACAAATCCAATATCAGCCACTGCATCTTCCACATATTGCGGGATATCATCGTCGCGGAGAAAAAAAACTTCGATCGGAAAATTACTGGCTTCCGCTTTCAGTTTGTTTACACCATTACTGATATCGATACCACATTCTTTCAATAATTTGATGGAATCATCATGCAGCCTTCCGCTTTTCTGGATCGCTAACTTGAGTTTCACTGTCTCTGCTCCGGGTGTGTTTTTAATAAGGTCTTTCATACTTCGATCGCTATGCGATATTTTTTCCCTGAAGAAAAATGCCCCCCTTCAGGGATAGGGGCTAAAGAAAAAGGGCTTACCGCTGAGGTAAGCCCTTTAATGTTTTATTGCAACAGGCACAAAACACCAACAGCCTACCCCTGGGGTAAGAAATGATGGTGATGTATGTGTACCAGTACTTTCATAATGAGCCACAAAAGTAAAGCCATCTGCATTTACCGGCAAATATTTTTTCCCCGGGCCTGTAAAGCCCTTAAAAACTGCCTTTTTTATAAGTAACTTGCTCATTCCCCAAACATTTGGCCAAATGAAGAAAATATGGTTTGTTTTGATCGGATCCCTCACAATTCCGGCCTGCATTGCTACCCTTTCTGCCCAGGTAAAAAGGAAACTGGTCTGGAGCGATGAATTCAACTACAAGGGACTCCCCGATTCCAGTAAATGGGGCTATGATGTGGGAGGCAATGGCTGGGGCAATCATGAATTACAATATTATACTGATAAAAAGCTGAGTAATGCCCGGGTTGAGAACGGTTACCTGGTGATTGAAGCAAAAAAAGAAACCATTGGCAAGAATGCTTATTCATCCGCAAGGCTTTTAACAAAAGGTAAATATGACTTCACCTATGGCCATATTGATGTTCGTGCCAGACTACCCAAGGGCCTTGGTACCTGGCCCGCCATCTGGATGCTGGGCTCAACCACACCTTTGAAATGGCCGGATGATGGTGAGATAGATATTATGGAACACGTAGGTTATAACCAAGGCGTGATCCATGCATCGGCACATACCCGGAAATATTTTCACAGCATCGGTACACAAAAAACAGCCACCACTTCTTTACCGGATTGCAGTGAAGCTTTTCATGTGTACTCCCTCGACTGGGACGCCGAAAGCATTACCATGCTGATCGATAACAAACCCTATTTCAGTTTTAAAAATGAACACAGTGGTAAGGAAGCCTGGCCATTTGACAAGCCTTTTCATTTGTTGCTGAATATTGCGGTTGGTGGCGATTGGGGCGGACAAAAAGGGGTGGATGAAACTATCTTCCCGCAGAAAATGGAGATCGATTATGTAAGAGTTTACCAATAACTGTTCTACTATACAAACTAAACTACCATGAGAATCATCAAACACATCAGCCTGTTGTGCTGCTTCGTTTTTGTATCCGTCGTTTTATTCGCGCAGGATGCAGTAAGCTATCAAACACCACCCAAAGACATTGCCGACCTCTTACTGGCCAAACCCACTCCCGCTGTGCGGATCGACAGTAAGGCAGAATGGATGTTACTGAGTGAACGCAATTCCTATCCCACCGTGGAAGAACTGGGCCAACCGGAAAACCGCATTGCCGGTCTGCGTTTGAACCCGAATAATTTTTCACCCAGCCGACAAACATTCATCAATAATTTCCGTTTGAAGAATATTAAGTCGAACCAGGAATTTGCCGTAGAAGGTTTGCCCGCCAATCTCCTCGCAGGTAATGCCGGCTGGAACCCTTCTGAAAACAAGATCGCTTTCACCAATACCACCGGGAGCAAAGTGGACCTGTATGTAATTGATATCGCTACCAAAAAAGCCACGAAGATCAATAAGCAGGCGGTCAACACGGTATTAGGACTCTCCTATACATGGGTTGATGATAATACGATCTTATACAAAGCCACCACACAACCAGCAACCAATGCCCCCAAAAGGCCTATCACACCCAAAGGGCCTACTGTTCAGCAGAACCTGGGTAAGACTGCACCCAGTCCTACTTTCCAGGATCTCATCAAGTCTCCATACGATGAACAGTTATTTGAATTCTATGCCACTTCTCAACTGGTGCAGAATAAAAATGGTATAGAAACCAATATCGGCAAGCCGGGGTTGCTGAGTTCCTTTTCCTTATCACCCGATAAGAAATATATGATGGTCCGGACCTTGAGAAAACCTTTCTCTTACCTGGTAACAGCTAACGGGTTCCCTTCAACCGTAACGATCAACGACCTGACAGGTAAAGTGGTAAAAGTATTGGCAGAATTACCTTCTTCCGAAGGAACCCCATCCGGTTATGACAATACACAAAATGTACCCCGTGGTTTTGACTGGAGAGATGATGAACCTGCTACCATTACCTGGGCAACCCCTTTAGACAGCGGCCTGATCAAAAAACAGGTTGAGTACCATGATGCCGTGTATGCATTAAGTGCACCTTTTACTGGTGAAGCCAAAGAACTGTTCAAAACCAAAATGCGTTATGCGGGTACTAACTGGGGGGATGCTTCTTTGTCATTGGTAACTGAGATCTCCAGAAGTAAACAGATGAACCGTGTTAGCCGTTATAACACAACTACCGGCACACTGGAATTATTATGGGAAAGGAACCAGACAGATGCCTATAACAATCCGGGATCACCCACTACTACCAAAAATAAATTCGGAAGAAGTGTTATCCAGACAACCGATAATGGCACCAAGATCCTGATGAACAATACAGTGGGTTCTTCACCAAAAGGCGACCTGCCTTTTCTTGCCAAGTTTGACCTGGCTACTAAAAAAAGCGAGATCCTCTGGCGTTGCCAGGAGGGTGTTTTTGAAGCAGTGGAAGATGTGATCGATGCAGATAAACTCGTATTGCTTACACGCCGCGAATCACAAAAAGAGGTTCCGAATTATTATATTAAGAATCTTGTGTTACGCATGGCAGACAGGGCCATCACCAATTTCAGCAATCCCTATCCGCAGCTAGAAGGCGTAAGCAAAGAAAAGATCAAATACAAAAGAGCAGATGGTGTTGACCTTACCGGCGACCTCTACCTGCCCAAAGGATATAATAAAGACAAAGATGGCCCTTTACCTGTTGTAATCTGGGCTTACCCAAGAGAATTCAATTCAGCGGCAGATGCGGCACAGATCAGGGGCAGTAAAGATCGTTTTACCACCATCGGCTGGGCTTCTCCGATCTTTTATGTTACACAAGGCTATGCGATTTTAGATAATGCAGAAATGCCGATCGTTGCCTCCGGTCCCGACAAAAAACCCAATGATGATTTTGTGGCTCAGTTGCAGATGAATGCTGAAGCCGCTATCAATACATTAGTTGGTATGGGTGTGGGTGATAAGAATCGGGTAGCGGTAGGCGGACATAGTTATGGCGCATTCATGACAGCCAATTTACTGGCGCATACCAATCTCTTCAAAGCGGGTATTGCAAGAAGTGGCGCATATAACAGAACCCTTACCCCATTTGGATTCCAGAATGAGGACCGCACTTACTGGCAGGCACCAAAATTGTATAATGAGATGAGCCCCTTCATGTATGCAGATAAGATCAAAACACCGATCCTGTTGATACATGGTGAAGCCGATGATAACACCGGCACCTTCCCTATCAACAGTGAACGTTTATTTGCAGCTATCAAAGGCAATGGAGGAACCGTTCGTTTTGTTTTCCTTCCTTATGAAGCGCATAGCTATCGTGGAAAAGAAAATCTCTTACACCTGTTGTGGGAGCAGAACCAGTGGCTGGAGAAATATGTGAAGAAACTCAATTAATATCAATTGATGTCAAAAAAATACCGGCACATGATGTGCCGGTATTTTTTTGACATTCAGGTTGCATTCAATTCCTTGATATACTGGTGTTTCAGGTGATCATAGAGAGAATGTTTATCAATAAAATAAGCAATCAGATTAGCAAACATTGCTGCCAGCATCAGATGAAAAATAATATGATGCCCATCGGTCATTTCAAGTACCAATATGGCTGATGTAAAAGGGGACCGGGTAACACCTGTCAGAAAGCCAACCATTCCGGCCAGAATAAGCAAGTTGGTATCCGATGGTGATAAATGCAGCCATTCGGATATAACCGCACCTATCGTAGCACCTGAGGTTAATGCCGGTGCAAACACCCCGCCGGCTGCCCCACTTGTAAATGTGACCATCGATCCAATAATGCGTAATAATGGAGTATACCAATAAATATATTTGTCTGAGGTAAATAATAGACGGCTCATGATCTCCTTACCCGAGTTCAGCATTGTCTGATCCGTAAAAAAGGCCATAGCTGCGACTATGAGCGCGCAGGTTAAAACATATAACCCCTGTTTCCATTTATTTTGTAGCGTAGCTTTCCAATTTAGTAGTTTCAGGATCAGCTTGCACATAACACTGGCAGCAAAGCCGGTTATCAGAGCTACGAGTATTACCCCAAAAAAGATGAATATGGAGAGCCCGCTAACATCCGGATAACCAAGGTACAGGTAAGGCCCGAGGAAAGCCTGTGCTGTAAGGCCTGCGATAATGACAGCTGAAAAAATGGCCGTTTTATAAAAGCTGATATGAGTTTTGCTTAATTCTTCCATGGCAAACACAATACCGCCTAATGGAGTATTAAATGCTGCTGCCAGGCCGGCTGCGGCACCGGTCATAATCATATTCTTCTTTGAGACCCTGGGCCACCATTCTGGCAGCATGGCATTTACTTTTCTGAAAACAGACCCCGCTATCTGAATGGTGGGGCCTTCTCTGCCCGTAATTCCCCCGCCTACGGCAATAAAAGAACTGGAAATGATCTTAATCAGAATGATCCGCACACTCAATAAACGACCTACCTTCTCTGTTTGCTTTGGGTTTGATAGTTCGATAGAAGCAATTACCTGCGGTATACCGCTACCTCTGGCATAAGGGGCAAATCGCTTTACCATCCATGCACCCGTAAAGAAACAAACCGGTGTAACCACAAACAACAGCGCCGGAGAAAGATGAAAAAAATACAATGCCCCTTTTTCTGCAAGTCCGAATAACCGGGTATAAAGAACCGCAATCAGTCCTGTTAACAAAGAAGCGGTCCAGAACGGGAATGCCTGCAACAGATTGCGTTTAAACCTTTCATTACTGATCTTATCAAAATATTTCTTAACGGTTCTTTTTACAAGATTTGTATAGGAAATCATTGGACAGCTGCTTTAGGAAGTGGCGTGTATCACACCGGAAACAAAACACGGCTTTGTTACCGGAAAACCAAAGTAACTTTATTCTAAGGATACTACTGATTAGAAGGAGATTAGAATTTGCAAAACCGATCTGGTTTTGGCTGATATACCTTAATTATGGTATTGAAATAAACATTTACAAAAGCCTTTTATGGAAGAAAGAAGGATTTTAATTGTGGAGGATGAAAAAAAGATCGCTACAACCCTTAAAAAAGGGCTTACTGAAAATGGCTATCATACAGATATCGCTTTTGATGGGCTGATTGGGAAACGTATGTTCTTTGCCTATTCATACGATCTTATTATACTCGATATCAATCTACCCGGTCTGAATGGCTACGAACTATGTAAGATCATCAGAAACCATAACCAGCAGATACCAGTAATCATGCTTACTGCCATGACCACTACAGATGACAAGATAGAAGGATTTGATTCGGGAACTGATGATTATATCATCAAACCCTTTGAATTCAAAGAGCTACTGGTAAGGATCAGGGCACTGCTTAAAAGAACCTTGATCCAGCATCTACCCGCCGGAAATATCCTGCGCGTAGGAGGACTGGAAATGAATCTTGATACAAAAGAAGTGAAAAGGGATAATCAACAGATCTCCCTTACTGCCAAGGAATTTCAGTTACTGGAATATTTTATGCGAAACAGGAACAGGGTTTTATCAAGGTCAGATATTGCTGTAAGTGTGTGGGATATTGATTTCGATACCAAGACAAATGTGATAGATGTGTATGTGAATTATCTGCGGAACAAAATAGACAAACATTTCAGTACCCGATTAATACATACCCACATAGGCATGGGCTATATTTTAAAGGAAAGTTGACCGATGAAAATTAAATACCGGATAACCTTATTGTTTACCGTTGTGGTTACGCTCATTCTGCTGATCGTATGCAGCTCCATTTATTATTTCTCCGATCTCAACAGACAAAGGGATTTTAAAAAAAGACTTCGTAACCGTGCATTTACTACCGCAAACCTGCTTTTCAAAGTACAAGGCATCGACAATACCCTTTTACGGAAAATAGATGAAACAACCGTTATCACCATACAGGATAAAAGTGTGGTGATCTACGATGACAGCAATAAAGAACTCTATTCGTATACCGACAATAATATTTCTCCTGTACGGGTTGACAGTATCATTCTTCAAAAAGCCAGGAAATCCGGAGAGTACACTTTCCGGATAGGGCCAAGAGAAGTGCTTGTGGTGAACCAGCAAAACAATAACCGAAAATATACTATCGTAACGGCCGCTTATGATAAAGACGGACTAGAAAAACTTTCTCAATTAATGGTTATTCTCAGCATCAGCTTTGTATCGGGGATCTTAATCACCTTTTTTTCAGGACTTGCGTTTTCATCAACCATCGTATTACCTATTAAAAAGATCACCAAAGAAGTAAAAGAGATTTCATCTCAACATCTCTCCACACGTATTCCGCTCACTGGATCGAAAGATGAATTAAATGAGCTATCCAATACGTTTAATGACCTGCTGAGAAGGCTGGAGGAATCTTTTGAGATCCAACGTCATTTTATAGCCAATGCCTCCCACGAATTATCTACTCCGCTTACCTCCATCTCAAGCCAGCTAGAGATTACATTACAGAATCAAAGAACAGCCGATGAATACCGGTCTGTATTATTCTCTGTGTATGAAGATGTTAAAAATCTAAACCAGCTCACCAGAAGCCTCCTGGAGATTGCGAAAGCCAGCGGCACATCAGAAGGGATAGAACTCACGTTGGTAAGAATGGATGAACTGCTAATGAAACTTCCAGCAGAACTGAGGAAGATTAATACCGCTTATCAGGCAGATATGCATTTTGACAGTTTTCCAGAAGAGGAAGATAACCTGCTCGTATTCGGCAATCCTGACCTGCTATACAGTGCTATAAAAAATATCGCACTCAATGCATGTAAATACAGCAGTAACCATACTGCTGTTATTTCGCTTTCTTTTAATACAAACACATTGCATATTATTATTAAGGACAATGGCCCTGGAATCAGTGAAGAAGACAGAAAAATGATCTTTCAGCCATTTTACAGGGGCAGGAACATCAATAATACTCAAGGATTTGGATTAGGCCTCGCACTGGCTCACAGTATCATTGCTCTTCATAAAGGAGAGATCATATTGTTACCCTCGCTGGAAGAGAATATAGAAACCGTTTTCTCAATTTATTTTCCAATCGCAAGAACCTTTCATAAGATTTGATCATCAGGTTTTTTTCTTTCAAAGAAGATTCTAATTGCATTCTAATGCTGTTTTAACAGGAGCTTAATCAGGGAGAAAGACATTTACCCTGCAATGACAACGTTTACTAACATACTATTACCGGTAGATACATTCAACAACTCTTATCTAAGTGTTCAAAAGGCCCTAGATTTTTCGGGTGAAAGCGGTACAACGCTTCATCTTGTATCTAGCATCAAACACATTAGCCTGTTCACAATTTTGTATTGCAGACTCACCGGGCACCAGACAAAAGAGCTGAGGATGAAAAAACTGGCTGCCAGAAAAGAATTATGGAAACTTAAATCAACCATGAACCTGAAAGGCAAAAGCATTCGTTTTGTATCTGTTATGCTTATAAAAAATAATGCGATAGCCTTTATAAAAAAATATATGTTATTGCAGAGGATAGATCTGGTTATTAAGTCCCCCAAAGTTGATTTTACCAAAATCACCCCCTTTTCAAAACCTTTTTCCCTGCTGGCACCCAAACAAACCGGCATTCCTGTATTGATTGTTCTTGGAGAAAACTCACAGGCATCATCAAGATCCATCCTGATCCCTGTAAACAGTAACATAACGGAAAGAAAAGTAAGGGAAGCGTTGTGGATAGCAAGAAAACATAATGCACAGATCCATATTATCACTGTTCTGGATGATTCAAAACCCAATGTGAAACAATACATTGATTCCTTTTATCTCACTTATAAATTATTTTCCGATTTCGGTCATGCTCCTCAATACAAAATAATGACAGGCCACCATAAGGAAGAGATCATTATGCACTATGCACAACGTCATAATATATCTATGATATTTATCAATTTCGATAAAATACACAAGCCTTTGATCACAACAAGTAAAAAAATGTTACGCTTGTTTCAGCCAACAGAGAAAATTCATGTATTGCCGCCTATTGAAAAACTAAAATCATCCGCCTAAAATTGCTAAATATGAAAAAAAGAATTTTATCCTCTTTATTGCTGTTCCTCTTTTTGGGTGAAACATTTTCACAAACCACATCAGAGGGCATTAAACAATTTAATTACACAAGATATCAATCCGCTATAGAAACCTTACAAAAAGTAACCGCTAAAGATCCGGCTCAAACAGAAGCCTGGTATTGGCTGATCCGCGCTTTATTGGCCAAAGAAGAAATCAAATCAGCAGAAATATCTTATAAAACAATCCCTGAAAACCTGCACGAGCAGCCACTTTATAAGGTAATCTCTGGCATGATGGCCTTACAGTTATCTGATACTACCCGGGCATTCAACAGTTTTCAATCTGCGCTGGGAACCGGCAGAAAAAAAGATCCTTTTATTCAGAGAGCCATTGCGGAAGTAAATATTGAAGCCGATAAAGGGAACCTCAGTTATGCACTGGAGTTGCTCAATGAGGCTGAAAAAAAAGACAGAAAAAACCCTGCTATTGCTCTGTGCAAAGGAGATGCCTACAGGAAACTGTATAACGGATCTGAAGCATTCCGGAATTACAAGGAAGCAGTTGATCTGGATAAAACCAACCCTTTGGGGTATTATAAAATAGGAAAGATCTACCAATCACAGAATAATGAAGCAGTCTTTTCAGAATATTATGAAAATGCCATTAAAGCAGACCCTGCATTTGCACCAGTTTACTTCCAGCTCTACTATTATTATTATTTCAAAGATGTAAATAAAGCACTTGCTTATTTGCAAAAATATATTGCCAATACCGATCAGGAAGTCAAGAACAGCTATCTGCTTACTGACCTGTATTTTGTTTCACAGAAATATAAAGAATCGGTTGGTGAAGGAGAAAAATTACTGTTATCGGAAGGCGATCATGTCAAACCGCGGATCTATAAATTATTGGCCTATTGTTATCATGAAATGAAAGAAGATACCCGGGCAGAAAATAATTTAAAACAATATTTTGAAAAAGATGCGGACAGCAATTTTACTGCCAAAGATTTTGAACTAATGGCAGATATTTCAGATAAAAATAAACATCCGGAAGACGCAACTATCTGGTATGAAAAAGCCTTCCTTCTTGAAAAAGATAGCAAGCAAAAAACAGATTTAGTAAGAAGGCTTGCCGGCTTTTATAAAAAAAATAAACAATATGACAAACAGGCGTATTGGCTGGGTCAACTTAATAACTTACATGTCAACCTTACCAATGTAGACATATTTAACTGGGGCATAGCGAACTACAATGCCAGGAACTATCAAATGGCCGACAGCACATTTGGTATCTATGAGACCAAATATCCTGATCAGGTTTTTGGTTACTACTGGCGTGCAAAAAGCAATGCAGCCATGGATACCGCTATGGAAACAGGTATCGCCATACCCCATTATGAAAATTTGATCAAAGTAGGATTGAAAGACAGTGCCAATGCCAATACCCGCAAATGGCTGATACAGGCCTATGGTTATATAGCTGCTTTTAAAGTAAATAAGGAAAAGGAATATACGGAAGCATTGGCCTGCTATGATAAGATATTACAACTGGATCCGGGAAACGATGATGCAGAAAAATATAAAGGTATTCTGGAAAAAATGATAGAAACAAAACCGGCCGATGCACCGAAAAATAATCAATATCCCCAATAGGTGCTAGCCTTCTCATAGCTAGTTTTGGTACAGGCCGGGGGATTCTTCCCCTGGCCGTTTTATTCTCCAGCTGAAAAAATTATTTTTTTAATAGGCTTTCAACCATTGCTTCAAACTCTTTCTTAAACGCTTCATAGTGTAACCCTGTTCCCGGACCTTCAAACCCAGTATGTATCCTGGCAACCCTGCCCGTTCTATCTACAATGATCATGGATGGAAAAGACTTGATGGGTGTTAACTGCGGCAATGTTTTCTCCGTGCGTAAACTATCCGAACTGGTAACGCCTGTATTCAATAAAGTGTATTGAACATTAAAACGATTCTTGAATTTTTCAATACTTTTTTTCGCCCTTTCAAAATCTGTACTGTACTCATACGCCAACCCGATCACTTCCACTCCTTTCTGTTTGTTCTTCGCATAAAACTCACTCAGAAAAGCTGTTTCATCCATACAGTTGGGGCACCATGAGCCCATGATCTGAACGATCACTACCTTGTTTTTAAACCTGGAATCTTCAATTGAAACCATTTTTTTATCCAGATCGGAAAAACGAAACCGCAGTTTTTCTTCGGGGTCTTTCATGAACATGGCTGCCACATCCGGTAAGCTGGCATTCGCATTTTTTTCAGCAATCCAGGGCTGTGCACTCGTGGCACCGGAATAAAACATGCCGCCGCTGATCTTTTGTCCGTTCTCGATCTTTGCCATGAATGAAAAAGCATGTGCCCCGTCAAAAGTGGAAAGTTTGAGGCTATCTCCGCTAACCACACCCGTTAAATATCGATAATCACCGGTAGGTGTTAAGATGGTTCCGCGAAGCGTGTTCCCTTTCTGTTGCCATTCTCCAATACCCGGTTTATATAAGGGTTCGTTTTCCGTAAAAGTCACAGCCCATTTACCCGTAATATCAGCTATTGCAGGCTGGATGCGCTGTATATGACTATCCTGTTGCGGTTCTGCGGTAAAAGGCATTATCTGCATTTTTTTGGAACCGGCTTTTGTCCAGGTACCTTCCCATTTCCGGTCATTGATCTTTTTAACCCTGAAAACGGATTCGAATACGGGCATCTCAAACACAACAGAATCTTTTGTATTCTTTACTTTATCAACTTTTATTTTCTCATTGGCATTGATAATGTATAAAAGCGTCTTCCCTTTCTCTGTTTTAATATCAAAATGAAAAGAGATGATATTTCCATCTTCCCGCAATAAATGCCCGCTCCAGGCGCCCTGTGGTAAAGGGTTTTGTGCAGATATACTGCTTACTGCCAAACAAATCATTATCGCTATCCAATATCTTTTCAAAACCATAGTTCTATACTTTAGGCTGCAAGGATACAACCAGTCTACCCATTCAATCTACTATTTCGGGAATTTATGATTGTTTAACATTTTATGAAACAGACCGAATTATCCCTCTGCGGTGAAATGAAATACTGAGAGAATCGCTTACATGCCCCAGGTTAAACCATTTTTCACCGCAGAGAACATGAGAGGCAGAGGTAACCGCAGAGTTATCATGGTTATTATTACATTATTTAATAGCAGAACGCGTCACCGATTACAAAAATCAACTATTGCCCCGCATCCTTCTTTTTGATCTGCAATTCTTCCCATGGCGTAGAACCATATTTTTCCCGGGTGAAGATCAGATCCGGAGCTTCACTGATCACGATCTCAGCGGTAGTATATACTTTGCAGCCCGCCAGCAAATGGCCGCCGATGGTCTTGCCGGTACTGTCTGAAATGGACAAATGAATATGTGAACCATTCACAGATAAAGTTCCCACCAGGCTCACGATCTCAAAATGTCCCTTATCACTATACCCTTTTTCCTGGTTGGCAAAACGGATATTGTATTCTGTAAGGCTGCCCACACAGGTGGCGATCCATCCTGCCTGTATATTCTTTGTCTTTA
>CBHRAM010000064.1:0-12400 GCA_966076165.1 uncultured Chitinophagaceae bacterium | reverse complement strand
GAAACCCGTTACGCAAAGCAACAGGATCGCAAGTATTGCAATGATCAGCCAGTTCTGGTCTTTCAGTTTTCTTTTATTCTTGCGGGAAACTTTTTTGGCGGTCTGCTTTTGTAATTGTTTGTTGAGTTGTTCCACATACTCTTTCACCTGTGCCGGATCCTTGAAATTTTGTAACCCCTCTACTGCCTCATCAATAAAGGAAGAACCGGCCATCTGCTTTTCAATGGCATAGCGTTCCTCTTCTGTAGCATTACCCGAGAGGTAACGCATCAGTTCATCACTGCTGAGTTCATCTTCTTGGTTCAATATGTCTTTCAGGTCTGTCATTAAGAGGCTTTCAGTTTCTTTTCAACCAGGATCCGCAGGTTTCTTTTTCCGTTTTGTATATAGCTTTTTACCTGTAGCAAATTGTATCCGGTACTATCTACGATCTCCTGGTAGCTTTTTTTCTGCAGATAGAACAAAGTTACACAGGTTTTCTGCTCCCCATTCAATTCTTCCAGGGCTTTCTCGAGTACCGATAGGGTGGCTTCTTTATCTGCCAGTTCCAGCCGGTCAGTTTCTTCTGTGATCAGTTCGGGACGGGCTTCTACAGGAATAAAAATATTCTTATCCCGCAATTTCATCAGGCAATGGTTCTTGGCAACCATATATAGCCAGCTTTTGATATAGGCCACTTTGTATTTACCCAGTTCCATAATGGCTTTCAGGAAGATCTGCTGTACCGCATCCTTGGCTTCTTCTTCATTCTTCAGGTATTTCATGCAAACACCCAGGAGCAGAAAGGTATAGCGCTGCAACACAATACCCAGCCATTGGGGATCCCTGTCGCTGTAGAATTTATCCAGCAGTTCGTTATCGGTAATATGGTCAAATCGGTCCTTGCTCACTGCCTGAAAATAAAGCATTTTCTGTATAGATGCGATAGCGGTAAAATTCCATATCTTGAATTCAAATTCGTATCATGGCATTTGTTATCTGCATCGTTCCTGCTGCCCCCCTCAGAAAGGAAGATGCCCACCGTTCCGAAATGATCAGTCAGCTATTGTTTGGCGAATTGGCTGAAGTGCTGGAAGAAACCAAATCTTTCACTAAGATCCGCTGCGCTTACGATGGATATGAGGGTTGGTGCCAGACCAATCAACTGGCGATCATTGATGAAACCAAAGTCAACACTATTACTAAAACGATCACTGCCGATTGGGATACGATCATTTCTGTGAATGAGCAACCCATGCATATTCCTGCAGGAAGCTCCCTTGGGTTTCTGGAAAACGGACAGGCAGTCATCGATCGGTTCAATATCAGTTATACGGGTAAAGTGTATAACCCCGAAACGGCCCTGATCTCCACAGATGCGATCAAAACAAAATCACAGCAATATCTCAATACGCCTTATTTATGGGGGGGAAGATCAGTGTATGGAATTGATTGCAGTGGTTTTGTACAACAGGTATTCCGTTATTTCAATATTGAGTTACCGAGAGATGCTTACCAGCAGGCAGGGGAAGGAGAATCCGTAGGTTTTTTACAGGAAGCGCAATGTGGCGACCTGGCTTATTTTGATAATGAAGAAGGAAGGATCACACATGTAGGCATCTTATTCAACCAGGATACCATCATCCATGCTTCCGGCAAAGTGCGGATCGATAAGATCGATAATATGGGGATCGTGAACGGAGATACCGGCGAACGCACCCATAAACTCCGCCTCATCAAACGCTATTTCTAACCCCTTTTTTTCTTCTTTTCTCCGTTGTTCTCTTAGCAAATGGTTTCAATAGAAGAGGGCCAGAAGAAAAAAAGAGTGGATCAATGTCGGAGACCCAAAATACAGGTGTCATCTGATAAATGCCTATAAACAGAAAAAGCAACCCGTTGAGGTTGCTTTTATATTGTAAAGAAGTTGAATCTTAGAGAAGGTCCATTGCTTTGGCAAAATAAGTAACGGTGCCGGGCAATGCCAACCAGAAGAACTGGCGATAAACCACTAATAAAGTGATCATAATGGCTAACCATAAAAAACAGAGTACCCAGTATTTAGTCCTTGATTGATTTACTTCCATTTGTATTGATTTTTGGCAAAGATAAGGTTCGGAAACGATTTTTTCGGCTCTTAACCCCCGGATTGTTGAATTTTTGTGGAAGAAGCCACAGGATCCTTTGCTGCTGCGGGTTTCGCCTTGTCAAAAAACAGCATTTTAACGGCAATTACCATCAAAATGACTGCAAAGATCTTCTTCATTTTCTCATCACTTAATGAAATCGCGAGTTTGCTGCCCAGAAAGCCGCCAAGGATAAAAGCAACGGAAATAATGGCCACATAGTTCACATTCAGGTAGCCCTGTTTGTAATATTGGATCACGGCCAATATTCCCACGGGTAATAACAGGATCCCCAGAGAAGTTCCCTGCGCCAGTTTCTGTGAGAAGCCTGCAAAGAGTACCAGTGCCGGCACGATCAGTACGCCGCCACCTATACCGATCAACCCGCTTAAAAATCCGGCAGCCAATCCTATTAATAACAGGATGATCAGGGTAAACAGGGTCATGGGTTTGGTTTTAGTGTTCACTTTTGCTATTTATTTCACGAAGACCTCTTTGTAATAGCGGATAGACTCTTCTATGATGGTAAGTGCCTGGGCCTTATCACCAAAATCTTCCACTACCACAGTCTTGTTCTCCAGTTTTTTATATTCTTCAAAGAAATGCCTCAGCTCATCAAAGAAATGTTTGGGCAATTCCTCAATATTGTTATAGTGGTTAACACCCGGATCATTGGCTGCAACGGCAATGATCTTATCATCCGGATCGCCGCCATCGATCATCTGCATCACACCGATCACTTTGGCCTCCATAATGGTGAGGGGTTGAACAGGTAAAGAGGTGATCACCAAAATATCCAGCGGATCCTTATCACCACCATAGGTTTGCGGAATAAATCCGTAGTTGATAGGATAGTAGAAAGAAGAGAAGATCACCCTGTCAAGTTTTAATAAGCCGCTTGGTTTATCGATCTCATATTTACAACGTGACCCCTGTGGGATCTCGATAATCGCATTTACAACCCTCGGTGCATGCTCACCATAAGAAACGCCGTGCCATGGATGTTTTACTGTTGTCATGTGCATAGTATAATGATTATATTATTTAGTTAGCCAATAGCCCAAAGTAACCGCTCCTAATCCCAGGATGAGGGAGCTTCCTGTGTAAATTACAAAACTTCCATATCGTTGCTGACTGAGGAACTGCATATTTTCCCAGGCAAAAGCCGAAAAAGTAGTAAAGCCCCCGCAAATACCGGTTGCCAGAAATAAACGCCAGTTGCCAAAACCTTCCTGTCTGGCTGCCACGCCCATCACCGCTCCAATGACCAGCGACCCGATCATATTCACCGTAAAGGTAGCATACGGAAAACTTTCATGCCTGATGAAGTGAACGGCCAGGTAGCGCAGGGCCGAGCCGATCATCCCGCCAACGCCCACTAAAAAAAGGTTCTTTAGTAACATGGGTTATCCTTATTGTTTTTTAGTAAGGTCAACAAGCCAGTTATCATTTTGTTTGATCACACAGATGGTATCGGCTTTTTTATCAAATGAATTCTGAAAATAAATAAATGTCTCGGTGCTGCTGAGTTCTTTTACTTCATTGATATTAATAGAAGCGGTTCTCCATTGTTGCCTGCCCTCTTTGTCTTTTTCACGATAGGCTTTTTCCATGCCGGCAAGAAGGGCTGTATTCTTTTCATCAGGCAACAGATAAAAAGCTGCCTTTAAAAAATCACCCTGCAGGCGGCTGTTGATGAACTCCCTTCCGGCATCCAGTGCATCTTCGGCTTTCCGGTATTCACTTTTTTCTGAATGACAGGCCGAAAGCAGTAATACGATCAAAAACAGGTGTTTTCTCATAATCAATATATCAGCTAAGTTACGTTTTGCACCCCTTATGCCGAAAAAATGCTTTTACTGACTTTTCTATGGATGGTGTGCCCAAACCGATTTTTTCAACTAACTTCCTTTAACTAAAAACGTCGTCTTTGTGGGATTACGCCTTTTTTACCGTGAGCACATTTATATAAAAAGGCTGTGTTTATTGGGCATATGGATATTGCTGTTCTTCCTTCCTTTCCAGAATGTTAGCGCCCAGGATTATATGATAGACTCCTTATTTTATCAAAAAGCCATTTCCCGGATCCATGCTCAATACAGCAAAAATATAGGGGCCAATGCCGGTATTTACCAGGGGATGGCTTATGACCACTATTGGAATAAGGTATTGGGCAGCCCTTTTTTTCTCAATGAAAGATTGGTTCCGGGCATTATTCTGTATGATGGAGCATGGTATGAAAACGTACCCCTTGCTTATGATCTGCTCAAAGGAGTAGTGGTTACCCGGTCTTTTTCAAACGATGCGGATATCAGCCTGGTTGGAGAGCGCGTGAATTTTTTCTCTATCGACGGGCATGAATTTATACGGCTGGTGAAAGACAGCAATCAAACAAGCCTGCCCAACTCCGGATTTTATGAAAGATTATATATGGGGAAAGCATCGGTGTTTGAGAAAAGAGAGAAAAAGATCAAACAGTCTTTGAAAGCAGAAGATAATATTACCGGGTTTGTTGAATACGATGAATATTATATTCAAAAAGACAGCAGGTTTTACCGCGTAGAGAGTGAATCGGATCTGCAACGGATTTTTAAAGATCAACGGGTGGAGATCAGGAAATTATTGAACAGGCGGGATATGCATTTTACAAAAGACCCTGCTAAAGTGATCATTCAGGTAGCGGCATATTATTCAAATCTAAAAAAAGGGAATGCGCACTAGACTGCATTTAATAGGGCTATCTATTTTGGGCTTCCTGTTATTGCAGTTTTCTGCTGCAGGGCAGCAGCAGCGTATTACGATAGATGTTGCCGATATGCCTTTTCTGCAGTTTGTTAAAAAAACGGAATCACTGCTAAGCTGCCATTTTTATTTTAAGAGCAGTGAAACAGATAGCTTGCGAATTACTGTAAAAGCCGAAAATCTGCCCTTGACAGAAGTATTACAGAAAGCCTTTCAAAATACAGGCCTGCAATATGCTATAGATGCGGAAGGCAGGGTCTTTATCAGTAAACTGAAACAGATTCTGACAGTTTTACCGGATGGCTTTTTTGAAAGGAAGAAAACCCTGCCTGATACGGCTAGCGAACCGCTTCTGGTGATGTCTGCAACCAATACAGAAAAAGAAAAGCTACAGTCATCCCTGGAAAAGAAATTATTTGAGATTGGTGTTAAAACAAATTCGATCGGTAAAGGGAATGCGGTCCTGGTGGGCTATGTGCGTGATATAAAAAGCGGGGAAGCTTTAAGTGGGGCATCTGTGTACCTGGATTCTCCTGCCATAAAAACGGTTACCGATCAGTTTGGGTATTATACGATCAGCTTACCAAAAGGCAGGCATACCCTTCGTGTGAACAGCCTGGGCATGAAAGATACCCAACGCCAATTGGTGCTCTATTCAAACGGAAAACTGAATATTGAACTGGAAGACTATGTGGCCAGTTTAAAAGCGGTTACCGTAAGCACAGAAAAACGATCCAATACAAGGAGTACACAAATGGGGGTTGATAAAGTGAATATCCGTACCATCAAACAGGTGCCCACTGTTTTGGGAGAGTCTGATATTTTACGGGTAGTACTTACCTTGCCCGGAGTTACTTCTGTTGGAGAAGCCAGTACCGGGTTTAATGTTCGCGGGGGCGCCGCTGACCAGAACCTGATCCTTTTAAATGATGCTACTATTTATAACCCATCACACCTGTTCGGTTTCTTCTCTGCATTTAATACCGATGTAGTAAAAGGGGTTGAATTATACAAAAGTGCGATCCCCGAAAAGTACGGCGGGCGTTTGTCTTCTGTACTGGATGTTTCCACCCGTGATGGGAACAGTAAAAAATTGTCAGGCACCGGTGGAATAGGGGTGTTAACCAGCCGGCTTACATTGGAGGGGCCGCTTAATAATGGTAAAACAAGCTTTATCCTTGGAGGAAGAACCACCTATTCAGATTGGATCCTCAAACAACTGCCTAACAAAGAATACGCCAACAGCAGCGCGTCTTTTTACGATCTTAACCTGAATATCACGCACACGATCAACCCTAAGAACAGCCTATATTTTACGGGATATATCAGTCATGATAAATTCAGACTCAACAGCGATACCTTATACACTTATGGTAACCGCAACGCGATCGTAAAATGGAAACATATCTTTAATAACCGATTGTATGGAGTAGTGTCGGCAGGAATAGATCATTATGATTATTCACAAAGCAGCAGCCAGGTGGCATTGAATGCGTTTAAACTATCTTTCAAAGTAGATCAGACCCATTTCAGAACAGAATTCAATTTTAATCCCAATGGTAAGCATGCTTTCAACTTTGGGGTCCATTCGATTTATTATAAGATCCATCCCGGTTCTTTTCAACCCGATCAGCCCCAATCATTGGTATCTCCCAATGAAGTGCCGGCAGAGCAGGCGCTGGAATCGGCTTTATATGCCGGCGACAGATATAATATTACCCCGGATCTGTCAGTGAATGCCGGGATACGTTACTCGCTGTATAGCTATCTTGGCCCGAATGATGTGTATCATTACCTGCCGGGTTTACCGCGACAGACAGGAACGATAACAGACACGGCACATTTTGCTTCAGGAAAAAATATCAAAACTTACCAGGCGCCGGAATTCAGGATAGCCCTGCGTTACAGTCTGCCGGATAAGTCTTCTGTAAAAGCCAGTTTTAATACCCTGCAGCAATACATTCATACCTTATCCAATACAACGACTATTTCACCCACGGACAGCTGGAAGTTAAGTGATCCCAACATACGGCCACAACGGGGCTACCAGGTTTCATTGGGTTATTACAGAGACTTTCCATCACATACTATTGAAACTTCTATAGAGGTCTATTACAAACGGATAGAACACTATCTCGATTTCAAAAGCGGAGCGGTATTGTTAATGAACAAACATATTGAAACAGACGTGATCAATACACATGGCCGCGCTTATGGGGCTGAATTCATGATCAAAAAAACAGCCGGCAAACTGAATGGGTGGTTAAGTTATACTTATTCGAGAACGGAATTGCAGATAGATGATCCGATAGCCGGCGAAACCATTAATAAAGGAAATTATTATCCGGCCAATTTTGATAAACCACACAATGTGAACCTGATCGCAAACTATAAATTCTCACACCGGTTCAGCCTATCGCTGAATGGGGTGTATAGTACCGGAAGGCCGATCACGTTGCCGATCGCTTTGTTTAACCAGGCCGGCGGACAAAGGGTGTACTATTCGGACAGAAACCAATACCGTGTGCCGGATTATATCCGCACAGATCTTTCGGTAAATATTGAAGGTAACCATAAGATCAAAAAACTGGCACATAGTTCATGGTCATTAGGTGTGTACAACATGCTGGCCAGGCAAAATCCTTACTCCATCTATTTTGTTCAGGAGGGAGGATACATAAAAGGGTACCAGTTATCTATATTCGGAACAGCCATTCCTTTCATCACGTATAATTTTAAATTCTGACCGGATGAAAAGACACCATCTTATATATTATTTCCTGATAGCGCTTACGGTAGTCTGCTGTAAAAAAGTGTACCAGCCACCCGCCATTACTGCCAATAATAATTTCCTGGTAGTGGAAGGGGTGATCAATACGGGAACCGCAGCCATCACTACCATTAAACTCAGCCGTACCAGATCATTGGGAGATACTTCTCTTTCTCTCCGTACTGAAAAAGGGGCACAGGTTCAGGTAGAATCGGAGAGTGGCAATACCTTTTTGTTATCGGATAAGGGTAATGGTGTTTATCAGTCACTTGCCTTAAGCCTGAATCCAACGTTGCGGTATCGTTTACGGATCACCACTACAGCCGGCGGTACCTATCAATCTGCTTTTGTTGCTGCCAAACAAACACCTGCTATTGACAGTGTAACCTGGAAAAGAAATAAGGACCTCAACATATATGTGCATACGCATGATCCCGCCAATAGTACCATTTATTACCGATGGGAATTTGATGAAACCTGGCAATACCGCGCGGCTTACCAGGCTTCTATGGGCGTGAAGAACAGGATCATCTTTTACCTGGATAGTACCAACCAAACCTATAATTGCTGGGGTACGGAACATTCAACCAATATTATTACTGCTTCCACGGCTGTGCTGGCGAAAGATGTGATCAGTTATACCCCCGTTCGTGTAATTACCGACAGTACAGAAAAGCCCGCTATTCGTTACAGCATCAATGTGCAGCAATTTGCATTAACCGAAGACGCGTATAATTACTGGGAGATCTTAAAGAAGAATACACAACAAACAGGAACCATTTTTGATCCCCAACCTTCGCAAAACAATGGAAACCTCAAATGCATCACTAATCCAGATGAACCGGTACTGGGTTTTGTATCAGCCTGTTCTGTTACTGAGAAAAGGATCTTTATCAATAATAACCAGTTGGCCAATTGGGTGTATATAGATCCGGCTGTGAGTAATTGTGTACAGTCAACAGGCGCACAAGACCCCAATAATTTCCTGCATTTTATCTATCCTGACACCACTTTTTCACCTTACTATTTTATTACACCGGGTACCGTTGCCATATTAAAGACCCCCTGCCTCGATTGCACAAGGAGAGGAGGGACCAATACTAAACCTTCATTCTGGTAATGATAGACAGAAAGCACATACAAAACTTTTTTGCACACATAACTGTGTTATGTATGTTCCTTGGTGCAGGTAGGGCTGTGCATGCACAAAAAGCATTTGAAGGGATTACAAAGAGTTTTGATGATTACCGCACACAAAACCTGCAGGAAAAGATCTTTGTGCATACAGATAAAGCCTTTTATATGGCAGGTGAGATCATCTGGTTTAAAGTATATGTGACCGATGCGCATTTTAACAGGCCACTGGATATGAGTAAGGTTTGTTATGTTGAATTACTGAATAAAGAACATAAGCCTGTATTCCAGGCAAAACTCGCGATGGACCATGCTGTAGGGGATGGTTCTTTTCAATTGCCTTATTCCGTGAATACCGGTAATTATACACTCCGTGCCTATACCAACTGGATGAAGAACAGCAGTGAAGATTTTTTCTTTGAAAAAAACATCACGATCGTGAATGGATTGAAGCGACCGGAATGGCCTGCGGCAGATCCCGTGCAATATGATCTTCAATTATTTCCCGAAGGGGGAAACCTGGTGAACGGAATACAGACCAAACTGGCTTTCCGTATTGTTGATGCACATGGAAAAAGTATAGAAGCCAGCGGAGCCGTCTTGAACCAGCGGAATGATACGATCCTTCATTTTAACACGCTCCGTTTTGGTATGGGCCATTTTGATCTCACACCTGATGCGGGTTCGCAATATCATGCTGTTATGAAAACTGCATCGGGCGAAATGGTGTCAAAACCGCTACCAGAGATATTGGCAAGAGGAATTACCATGCGTTTAACGGAACTGGATAAGGACAGGATCAAGATCTCGATCCGCAGTAATATTGGAAGCAGAACTCTTTCTTTACTCGCACATTCCCGTCAGCTGATAAAACTGGCTACGGCAAGGGAACTGTTCAATGGTTCAACTGAAATTGAAATCGATAAAAAACAAATAGGAGAAGGGATCACTCATTTCACAGTGTTTGATGAACAGAATCGCCCTGTTTGCGAAAGGCTTTATTTTCAAAGACCGGCAACCATGGGCGTTTCAATGCAAACGGACGCCAATACCTATGGCAGCCGAAAGAAAGTTACCATTGACCTTAATACCGTTAATACACAAGCTGAGCCGATTGAAGGAGAGCTGTCAGTGTCTGTATACCAACTGGATTCATTGCAAACATTTGAAACCACCGGCATCAGTTCATGGCTTTGGCTGCAGTCGGACCTGAAAGGGAATATCGAATCTCCCGACTATTATTTTACACATGCCGGTGCTGAAGCTGATGAAGCCGCTGATAACCTCATGTTAACACAGGGCTGGACCCGGTTTCGCTGGAACGAGATCCTGTCTGCTAAAAAAAATGAACCCGAATTCCTGCCCGAAATGGAAGGCCATCTGATCAATGGTAAATTGATCAATAAACTGAATGGAAAGCCCGCCGAAAATATCACGGCCTATCTTTCTGTTCCGGCAGAGAATGCCTTGTTTGCTTCGGCTGTAAGTGGAAAGAACGGGACAGTGCAGTTCAATATGAAAAATTTTTATGGAAGCAATGAGATCGTACTGCAAACCAATAATCTTGTGGATAGTATCTACCGTATAGATATTGCAAGCCCTTTTGCTGAAAGATTTTCCGGTAAACCTGTTCCGGCCCTGACGGTTTCAGAGAAAGAAAAAAATACCCTTTTGGCACACAGCATACAGGCCCAGGTTGCGAATACATATTATGCAGATAAACAACAAAAATTTCTGTTTCCTAAAACGATGGACACTTTGCCATTTTATGGAATCCCTGATAACCGTTATTACCTGGATGATTATACCCGCTTCATTACCATGGAAGAAGTGGTAAGGGAATATGTATTGGATGTACACCTGAGATCTGCAAATAATAAATTTTCATACAAAGTAAGGAACCGCTCTTTTGATCAGTTCTTTGAAACCTCACCCCTGATCCTGTTAGATGGGGTGCCGGTATTTGACGGCGATAAGATGGTTAGCTTCGATCCCCTAAAGATCAAAAAGATCGATGTGGTGGCGCAAAAATTCTATCAGAATCACCTGGCACATGATGGGATCGTTAATTACAGCACTTACCGCGGGGATCTTGCAGGGTACCAACTGGATGCGAACGCGCTGATCGTAGGGTATGAAGGCTTTCAATTGCAGAGAGAATTTTTCTCGCCTGTTTATGAAACGGCAGACCAATCCAACAGCAGCCTGCCTGATATGCGGAACCTGCTCTACTGGTCGCCCAATATCAAAACAGATAAGAGCGGAAAGAAAACATTCTCTTTTTATACAGCGGATCTTCCCGGAAAATATGGCGTTGTTGTTCAGGGCATCAGTTCCACCGGACTAACCGGAACCCATACCACCACTTTCACCGTTACCAAATAATCCCCTCTGTGCAACTCCTTCCCTCTGTGAGCTCTGTGTTAAAAATAGAATTTTATTGATAGCGAGGTTCACCAATCCAGAATCCATCGCGAATACTGAAAAATTATTTCCAAACAAGGATCAGCATCCCGATAAAGATAAACCCACCACCAATCAGGACTTTTGGAGTTGCAGGTTCTTTCAGCAATACAAACGAGAGTACAAGCGTGATCACAATACTCGCTTTATCAATAGCTGCCACATAAGATACCGGCCCGTCCTTCATAGCACGGTAATAGAACAGCCAGCTTAGGGTAGTGGTGATACCCGAAACGATCAGCAACATGCTTTGTTTACCCGTGATCAGTGACAGGTCTTTATACTTTGATCCGATCACATTAATGACAGTGATGATCAGAAAGATGGTAGTGGTGCGGATGCCCAATCCAAGATCAGGGTTAATATTCTGTAAACCATATTTAGCCAGTACCGAAGTAAGTCCGGCAAATATCATGGAGAGAATAGCATACAGTATCCAGGTTTCCATAGATCGGTTTTTATTGCTATGGCAAGTTAGTGCTTAGTCATCAGACATCGTTCCGATAAAAGCTTCCATCAGCTGCCGGATACTGTTCAAAGTTGCTTCATCTGTGATCTTCCCTTCGATATTGATCTTTGTCTTAGGGGCGGAGATCAGCAATGATGCCTCTTCCGCTAGTTTTACCCCAACTGTCTTCATCACCAGGTTCAATGCTTCATGGGCTTTTTGTCCGGATGAAGATGCTGTGATCAGGGCAGCAGGTTTATCTGTTAACAGGATGGTAGATACCAGCCACTCTATTGCATTCTTAAAACTTCCTGGCAGACTGAATACATATTCCGGTGTGCAGATCAGGATACCATCTGCCTCTTCGATCTGTTTCCGGAAATGGGCCACAGGTTCAGGAGGAGTGTCTGTATCAAGATCCGGATTAAAATGTGGGATCTGATCGATCTGCGTAAAAAGAGTAAAATCAATTGCCTGTTCATACATTTCTGCAATCCTTTTCAGTATATGCAGGTTCACAGACTCAGCCCTTGTACTCCCACAGATGGCTAATACTTTTTTTCTGTTTTGCATGACTATACCAGGTTATTCAGCTTAGCGTATTGCAATAGCATAATCGTTTTTCCGTCTTTGATCTCTCCAGATCCGATCATCTCAAAAGCTTTATCCAGCGTCATTTCCAACACTTCAATATTTTCCTGTTCATGCGCCAGCCCGCCACCTTCGGTAACCTTCATC
>CBHRAM010000063.1:0-12400 GCA_966076165.1 uncultured Chitinophagaceae bacterium | reverse complement strand
TCTTGATTCTCCTATCTTTGCATCATGAGTAAGAAAGTACGTGTACGCTTTGCCCCCTCACCTACCGGGGGATTGCATTTGGGTGGGGTAAGAACGGTTTTGTTCAATTACCTGTTTGCCAAACAGAATGGGGGTGATTTTATTGTGCGTATTGAAGATACCGACCAGGGCCGTTTTGTGGCGGGTGCTGAGGAATACATTTTTAATACCTTGAAATGGTGCGGACTGGAACCGGATGAAAGTCCCCTGCACGGCGGGCCCTATGCCCCTTATCGCCAGAGTGAGCGGAAAGCCAATTACAAACAGTATGCAGAACAACTCGTGAAAGAGGGTTATGCCTATTATGCATTTGATACCTCAGAAGAACTGGAAGCTAAACGCAAAGAAATACCCAATTTTCAATACAACCAGTTTACCCGTGGGGGGATGAATAATTCACTTACGCTTTCTGCAGAGGAGGTGAAAGAAAAATTAGCAACCACCCCTTATGTGATCCGCATTAAAATGCTGGAAGATGAAACAGTGGTGTTTACAGATATGATCCGCGGCGAAGTTTCTTTCAACACCTCACAGGTTGATGATAAAGTTTTATTGAAAGCGGATGGAATGCCAACCTATCACCTCGCCGTTGTGGTGGATGATTACCTGATGAAGATCAGTCATGCATTTCGTGGGGAAGAATGGTTGCCTTCTGCACCAGTACATATTTTATTATGGAAATACCTGGGATGGGAAGCGGATATGCCGGAATGGGCTCACTTACCGCTGATCTTAAAACCCGATGGCAATGGTAAACTCAGCAAACGCGATGGCGACCGTTTAGGTTTTCCGGTGTTTGCGATGGACTGGACAGACCCCAAAACAAATGAGACCACGATTGGTTTTAAAGAAAGAGGGTTCTTACCCGAAGCATTTGTGAATCTATTGGCCATGTTAGGCTGGAATGATGGAACGGACAGGGAAATATTTACACTTGCCGAACTGGTTGAGAAATTTTCGATGGAACGTGTACACAAGGGTGGGGCCAAATTTGATTATGAGAAAGCGAAATGGTACAATCACGAATGGATAAAGCAGTCTGAAGTTGGGAGTCTGGAGTCTGGAGTTAAAGCGGAGTTTGAAAAGAAAGGTCTTGTTATTACTGACGATACATTGTTAGCAAAAGTAATCAGCTTAGTGAAAGACCGTTGTACTCTGTTACCCGATTTTGTTCAGCAGGGTTCTTTCTTTTTTCAGTCACCCGAAACCATTGATGTGGCTGCTGTGAAACCCAAATGGGATGATAAGAAGAATCTGTTCTTTACAGAATTGATCCGCGCGTATGAATTGAGTACGCTTTGGGAAGTGCACGACCTTGAAAAAGAGTTCAAAGAGCTTGCCGCTGCCAACCAGTTAAAACCCGGCGATCTGATGCTGCCGTTCCGCATCATGTTAGTAGGTGGCAAATTCGGGCCGGGGGTGTTTGATATTGCGGCGTTGATCGGTAAGGGAGAAACGGTTAGAAGAATAGAGCACACATTGAGTTTGTTGGAACATTAAGTTAGAAATATTTGCACGCAGAGGCGCGAAGGCGCGGTTTGGGTTGCGGAAAATCATATCATTATGAAAGGGGCAGTTTTAAAAGCTGTCCCTTTTTTATACCTTGTAGATAAATTCTTTTCCATGCGTTCATTATCCCGTTCTCAATATGTGATTGCAGCATTTGCAGTTATTAAGTTTCTCGTGCCCTTTCTGCTGATCAATACACAGTTTGAACTGCACAGGGATGAATATTTATATCTGGCCGATGCCGACCATCTTGCCTGGGGATATATTGAGATGCCGCCGATGCTGGCCGTAATGGGTTATATCAGCAAATTATTGGGCAGCAGTATGCAGGCGGTTTATCTATGGGGAAGTTTGTTTGGTGCGGCTACTGTGTTTATTATCGGCAAGATCGTTATACAGCTTAAAGGAAATACGACCGCAGTATTTATTGCCTGCCTTGCTTTCTTATGTTCGGGTTTCTTACGGATGAATATTTTATTCCAGCCCAATTTTCTCGATGTATTCTTCTGGACCATCAGCAGCTATTTTATCATCTGCTGGATAGATACGGATGATAAGAAATTCCTTTACTATATCGGCATTTGTTTTGGATTAGGCATATTGGGCAAATACACGATGGCTTTTTATATCATCGCTTTTCTTGTTGCGGTAGTACTTACAGAAAGAAGAAAGGCTTTGCTTACGCCGCACTTTTCAGCTGCCATGCTTTTGGGGATCCTGATCTGTTCGCCCAACCTGATCTGGCAATACCAGCACCATTTTCCGGTGATGCACCATATGGACCTGTTGACCACACAACAACTGCGGTATAACAGCCGTTTTGATTTTCTTTCGGATCAATTGCTGATCTCATTGCCTTCTTTCTTTATCTGGCTTGGTGGCTTATGGTATATATTGATGCGGGCCGATGGGAGGAAACATGTGGCGATTGCGTTTATCTACATCGGCATCATTGCGATACTTCTCTACTTTAATGGCAAGGGATATTATGCGGCTGCCATTTATCCGACGCTGATGGCCTTTGGCGGGATCTGGTTTTCTAAGATCGCTGTTCCCAAATACAATATCTGGCTTACCTGGCTGGCTTCTGTACTGATGTTGGGGCTTACCATTATTTCTTTCCCAATGGTGGTTCCATTCATGCCTGCGGATAAACTGGCTGATTATTATAAAGCTATCCATGCAGAAAACAGTTCTATTCTTCGTTGGGAAGATCATAACCAGCATCCGCTGCCACAGGATTTTGCAGATATGCTGGGATGGAGGGAAATGGCAGAAAAAACGGCTAAAGTTTATCACTCACTACCTGATTCTGTGAAAGCCAAAACAATGGTGTACGGAGATAATTATGGCGAAGCGGGGGCACTGAGTTTCTATCGCAAGAAATTGGGTTTACCTGAGATCTTTAGTGATAATGCGAGTTATATCTTCTGGCTGCCTGATCATTTTACGGCGAAATATTTTTTATTTGTGACACATTATTTGCCGGATGATGACGATGCTTTTTTTAATCACTGGGGCAAACGGGAGATCATCGATTCAGTTACACAGAAATATGCGAGGGAATACCGGGCCAAGATCATCCTCTACAGCCAGCCGGATGATTCTGTTCACATTATTGCCGATCAGCATATTCTGGAATCGCAGAAGCAGTTTCATTTGAAATAATTGGATCTCTGATATAGCAGAACTAAAGCGGTAACGCAAAGTGCGCAGGGAACCGCAATGAACGCCAGGAAATAGTACAAAGTTTACCCTTGTTTTTCCATCATGTCCATCACCGGCAGCCAATGGGATTGGTAGAGGTTTTGTAAATGTTGTTTATCTTTTTCTTCAAGCGTAACCAGGTGATCTGTATTGTCAGATACATGCTCAGGCGTTCGGATACCGGGGATTACAGTGGATATTTCAGGGTAACTCAGAATATAACTCAGTGCCAACCCGGATGCTGTTGTGTTGTATTTCTCACACAAAGGCCATACTTCTTTCTTCAAGATATTCAGGACTGCTTCGGTGATTGGCGGAACTACGCGATAGCTTCGGTGGTCGTCTTTTGAAAAACTAGTTTCGGGTTTGATCTTTCCTGATAAAAGCCCAAACTGCAAAGGCATCCTGGCAATCACCCCAAACCCTTTAGCAGCAGCCTGCGATAGAATGGGCAGGGCTTTCTGGTTGATCAGATTGAAGACCAGTTGAAATCCATTGCCCAGGTCATTTTTAAAAAAGAATTCCGCTTCCGGAAATGGATTGAAGGTAATGAGTGAGATACCCCAATAACGTATCTTTCCCTGTTTCTGCAATTGCTGCATGGCTTCAATACACTCCCCATTTTCCAGATGATTCATCCTCGCCACATGCAGATGATGAAAATCGATATGATCCCGTTTCAGTCTTTGTAAACTCAGTTCACAGGCTTTGATGATATAGTCTTTTGTATAGTCGATCTGGATCTTACCGTTATCGCCAATTTTTTGTCCCACTTTGGATGCAATAAAAACATCTTTTCGCTTACCGATCGTATCACCCAGTAATGATTCAGAATGCCCCAGGCCGTAAAAATCGGCAGTATCAAAAAAGTTGATACCTGCATCCAGCGCTGTATGTATTGCCTGTACGGAAATTCTATCATCTGATGGGCCCCATCCAATGGCCACTCCCCCCACTTCAGCTGCACCACCAATGGCCCAGCTGCCAAAACCGATCTCACTTAGTTCCAGATCTGTATTACCGAATTTTCTGTATTTCATCTTATGGACGTTTATCGTTAATACCGTAAACCTAAGCACATTTGAACTATTTTTGTGGCATCATTCTCAATTAATTCATCCGTCATGAAAAGACCTGTTCGTGTATTAGTTGCCAAAGTAGGTTTGGATGGCCACGACCGTGGTGCCAAGGTAATTGCCACTGCTTTACGTGATGCCGGCATGGAAGTGATCTATACAGGATTACGCCAAACACCCGAAATGGTGGTAAATGCAGCTTTACAGGAAGATGTGGATGCGATTGGCATTAGTATACTGAGCGGGGCTCACATGACCGTATTTCCGAAAGTAATGGCTTTGATGAAAGAGAAAGGAATGAATGATGTATTGGTTACCGGCGGCGGCATCATCCCTGAAGACGATATGAAAACCCTGAACGGCCTTGGTGTAGGTAAATTATTTGCGCCAGGTGCAGCCACAGCAGATATTGCCTTATATATTACCGATTGGGTAAAAGCCAACCGCAGTTTCTAACACGGTTCTACCTGTCAAACCATTTCTTGAAAGCCGGCGCTTTTTCGCGGCTGATATCTATCTCCATTTTTAAGGGCGCTTTCAGAAAAACAGATAATTTCTGGTTCTCATGCGGCTTTACATTCTGTATGGCATTGATATGGATAATGCTTTGCCGGTTAGAGCGGTAAAACACTTTCGGATCCAGTAATTCTTCAATATCCTCCAGCGTGGTATAATCGAGAATATATTTATCTCCGTTAAATGTATAGAGGTAATTCAGGTTATCCCTTACAAAACAGGCAATATCCTTTGTATCCACCGGGATCCAGTTATTGCGTACATTGACAATGAATTTTTCTTTATACAGATTTTGCTGGGGCAGGGCCAGGCTCGCCATCAATTGTTTCATATCTGCAGGCAACCCGGATTTGCCGTTGTTCAGTTGCCGGTATTTTTCAATAGCTTTTGCCAGATCGGTTTCATCAATGGGTTTTAAGAGATAATCAATGCCATTCACTTTAAAGGCGCGGATCGCATATTCATCATAAGCCGTTGTAAAGATCACGGGACAGGATAAGGTAAAATGATCGAACAATTCAAAGCTTACACCATCACTCAATTGTATATCCATAAAAAGCAGATCAGGTTCTGCATTGTTCATGAACCATTTTTTGGCGGTTTTAAGACTAGGCAGCATCTCAACAATTTCCACATCTGCAGCTACTGCTGCGATCTTATTGGCCAGTTCCCTGGCGATCAGTTGTTCATCTTCAATAATTACAGCCTTGATCATAAAAGCGGAATTTTAACGGTAAAGAATTGTTCGTTTTCTTCAATCAGCATAGGCCTGTCTGACAGGTACCTGTAAAGTGATAATAGATTATCCAATCCCTGTTTATTGCTCGTATCTACAAATGATTTTTTCTGCATATTGTTTCTTACCACCAGATAGCCATTCTCTACAAACAGGTCTATCACCAGCGGCGTATCCTCATCAACAATATTGTGTTTGATCGCGTTCTCCACCAGGTTCTGTAAAGTAACCGGAACGATCTTTTGATGATCATGCTCCTCACTTATGTTCAGATGAATCTGCAACCCATCCCTGAACCTTGTTTTCTGCAAGGCAATAAAGGTTTCAATAAATCTGATCTCATCTTTTAAAGACACCAATTCGTTATCCTTGCTTTTTAAGATATAGCGATAGATCTTACTCATGCCATCCAGAAAATCTGCTGCGAGTTTCTGATCAAGGCGAATAAGGCTGCCCAACGAAGTAAGTGAGTTAAAAAGAAAATGCGGGTTCAGGTGTTGTTTCAGGTTTTCATACTGCACCAGTGTTTTTTCTTTTTCCAGTACATAGGCTTTGGACTGTAACTCAAGGATCTCCCGTTGTTTTCTTAAACGGAAACGATAGAAGATATATAACACAACCGATATATCTATGGCACAGAATAAAAGGAACCACCATGTTTTATAAAACGGGGCACTTACCTGTATGGGTATACTAATGATCGTATTGCTGCCATCCCCGTTTGAACCCAGGATCTTTACTTTGAATACATAATTTCCTCCGGGTATATTGGTATATCCCGCATAACGCCTGTTATCGGTATAGATCCAGTTCTTGTCGAAGTTTTCGAGCATATACGCATACCGGTGATCATCAGACTGTCTGAAATCGAGTACAGCAAACTCAAAGGAGAAAAGATTTTCCGTTGCACCCAGCCGGATCTTTCCATTTTTTTTCAGGGCTTCTTCAAAATAATATTCCTTATCCTTTACCCTGAAAGAAGTGATGGTCACTTTCGGGTCGGTCTGTTTTTCGGTAAAATGAAGCGGATCAAATGTATAGTATCCCCCATAGGTCAATACATGCATGCCATTGCCGGTAGCAGACAGGTACACTTCAGCAGCAATACTTTTCATCACATCATTCTGCAATACGATACTGCTTACCCTTTGTGTCTGGCTGTTAACCATGCATAAAGCGGATGTAGTGGTACACCAGATATTACCATTTTGATCTTCGCGGATAGCATAAGCCTGGTCACCACGCAAACCATCCTGTGATGTGTACATTTTTTTTACTTCGGGTACATCTTTGGCCGCATCTATCTGCATAAGTCCCGCATCGGCCCCGGCCCAGATATTCCCTTTTGAATCTGCAAAAATGATTCTCACCACATTGGCTACTTCTGTATTGTTCTTTGTAAAAAAACTATAGTTCTGAAATTTGCCTGTGGTATGGTCAAAATAAGCAAAGCAGCCATAAGGGCCTCCTACCCAGACCCTCCCCCGCTTATCTACCGCTACTGCTGAAAGCAGGTCGGAACTGAGTGAGTTCTTATCCGTTGGGTTGTGATAGTAATGTTTGTAAGAATGGCTCTCCGGAACATATTCAAAAATACCATGGCGGGAACTGGTGATCCAGATATGTCCTTTTTGGTCTTCCGCAATATTGTTATATGCGTTGGACCCGGTCTGCATTGGGTTCTGAGGGGGTTGTTCTGCCAGAACCAGACGCTCCTGTTTAGTGTCGTATTGATAGATATAATCTCTTGATACCACCCATATTTTTCCTTTGCGGTCTTTCAACAGTTTAAATACAGACTTAAATGGTTCTTCATTGGGCATTACCTTAACAGGAAAATGTTGAGAGCCTCCGGTTTTCTTATTCACCACATGCAATCCATCGGCCAGTGTGATGGCAATGTAAATATGGTTATCGTCTTCTATCAGATCACGCAAATAATAATATTCCGCATTATCTGTTTTACTGACCGGCACTTTGGTGAAAACGAATTTGTTCTCCCGGGGCTGAATACGCGTTAACCCCCATTCATGCAGTAACCATACATTACCGTATGTGTCCGGCTCTACACCAAAACAAAGCTTTTGCGGGATATCATTCTGATGCAGGGGATCTTCAGAATAAAAACGAAACTGCTCTTTTTGTGTATCAAAAATACCCAGGCCTTTATCATTACTGGAGATCCACAATTCATGATCCGATTTTACCCTTACACCTGAGATAATATTGGTGGTGTATTTTTTTGTCTCCTGAAGATTTGCCTTATAATTCTTCCATTCATGCGTGCGTGTATTGTACCGTGTTAAACCGCCTGCCCATGAGCCCAGCCATAGTAAATCTTTATCGGCTGTAATAGAAATAAAATCATCATCCCTGAAAACATTGGGCTGTTTGGGCCTGTCTCCCAGTGCCATCATTTGTTTGGTATGGGTATCAAACTGGTACAAGCCATTATGTGTGGCCAGCCAGATCCTACCGGGATTGGCCTCCATGGCATCACTGATGGTATTGTATTCGCGATGTCTTTCTTTGGGAACTTCTGTATTCTTATCAGTAACCACATCATACGATGTGTATTCACCGGTCTTTGGATCCAGGTGCCACAAGCCTTTCTGAGCAATGCCCAGCCATACCTGGTTGTTGCGGTCAACCAGGATCATATTCACCGCTCCCGTTACCGGCTTGCCGTTCATTTTCACCGGATAATTCCGGAATACCCCTGTGGCAGGATCAAAACTGCTTACGCCGCCTTTGGCTAAGCCCATCCAGATCTTGTCATCTTTGCCCTGTGCCAGCCGGAAAACATAGTTCTCAGAAAGGCTATTGGTATCGTTGGCCTGCTTGCGGTAATTTCGAAAGCTGTACCCATCATAACGGTAAAGACCATCGGAAGTCCCAATCCATACAAACCCTTTTTTGTCTTTAAGAAACGCACGTACCACCCGGCTGTAGAAACCACTATTACCATCAAAATTGGTGATGGTAAGATCTTCCGGCAGCTGTGCAGATGCAGCAAAAGATAATGCCAGCCAAAACAAAAGGCTTATCAATACATATTTTCTGAAAATGGATGGCTGCATATACCTGTTTTAGGAACCCTTCTGCAGAATTCCTGAACAAAATACAGAATAACGGAGTTTTGGAAAAAAACCATCCCTGAACCGTAGTAAATAAGGAACGAAGCGTAGGAAAAATCAAATTAAGCGGATGGCAGTTTATTTAGCCGTACCGGTTGCCGCGGCTTTGATCATTGTATCAGACAGGATCTTATAGCAAACTGACCAGGCTTCAGCGGTTTCGGGGTTCCAATCATTGCCCAGGCCGTTCTGTAAGGTCCACAAAAGGGCATCTCCCACCAGTTTATAATGCGCGGGCCTTACCCCATAATGGGTATGACGAATAGCGAGTTGTTTGATCTCTTCATTTACCTGGTCGAGGTTGTCTAAACGGGCCACGATCAGGCTCAGGGTATCTACGATCTTGACATACTGCCCTGTCATCGGAGCCCTGAACATTGATTTCAATGAAGGCATTTGCTGAAAAAGACGGCTATAGAACACATCTCCAATGATCTGTGGATCTATTTGCCGGAACAAATTCCAGCTGTTCTTAACCAATTTGATCTGCTTTTCAGTCATGGGGGAAATGGAATAATAAATTCGGACTGTAAAGAAACTAAATCATTCGATACAAAATTGAGTTGCCCTGCTTTTTACAAGCAGGACAACCCCGGTTTTTCTCAGGATAAGGAATCTTATGCAGCTGCCTGCGATTGATCAGCCGCAGTGATCATGGCTTCTGCCAAAGTGGTATAGCACAATACCCAGGCTTCTTTTACTTCTGCTGTCCAGTGTTCACCAAGCCCCTTCTCCAATGTCCATAACAAAGCTTCTGCAACGATAGCGTAGTGAGCGGCTTCTACACCGTACTGAACATGGCGTTGAGCGAGTTTGGCTACTTCTTCCAGGATATCATCCAGTTTATCCAGTTTGTTGATCACATAACCGATCATCGCCAATAATTTTTTTGACTGCTCCGGCATAGGTGCTTTGAACATAGGGCGGATCTGCGGTGCAATCTCGAATAAACGGTTGTAGAATAAACCACCTACCATTTCAGCATCAAGCGTGGCTACCATGGCCCAGGTAGATTTTACATGTTGGATCTGTTGTGTTGTCATTTTTGTAAATATGAATTATTGAATGAAATGATTATATACAGCTGTGTCGTTTTCAAGATGATTGATTGTATGCAAAACCGGGAACCCCTGCTTTACCAAAGGCAGCTCAGAAGCGATCGAATGGTTAACCATCATACCGCAAATAGCCAGTCCTGCAGTAAAATAAAACAGAACCATAAACTGGTGGATCCCGTTGTGATTACTTTTTAACATAGTGCCTTTGTTTAACGACACAAATCTGAAAAGATCTCCGCACAACTGAAAAAATAGGTAAGCCAGGGGTATTGAAATGCTTCTGAAGTGTGGCATTTTCCGAATGAACCGTTTTTACCATGCCTACCTGAAAACCTTACCAGCAAAGGGTTTCCTGAATTCAAGTTATTTGTGGCTAACGAAAAATGAAAAACACGGTTCATTCGTTTCCCGGTGCGGTTCATTACAAAAATGAACCGCTTGGAAACAGTAAGTTTTGCAGAGGGACGGCAGAATTCAAATTTTGCGGCAGTAAACAATCAATAATCAAATACAACAATGAAAAAGTTAAGACAAATCGGAATGAAAAAAATCTTACTGGCAGGCGCAGCAAAACTGGCTGTTTCTGTTATGATCTTCTCCTGCAGTAAGTCTGCCGTAACAGCGGATAACGGGAACCTTGTTACGCCTATCCAGGTTTCAGGTAATGGGTCATCACCAGAAACCACACAAATTGTGTACCTCCCCAATCCTACCGGCGGTAATTTATTGAAAGCAGTATTGTACCTGCCATCATCTGCAGTACCTGTGCCGGCTGTTGTAGTGCAGCATGGCAGTGGTGGTTTATGGGTGAGTTCAGATTCTACCAATACCAAAATGACCTCACAGTTCAAAGGATGGATAGATTCTTTCAGGGTAAACAAGATCGCGGCGCTGTTTGTAGACAGTTATACCCCAAGAGGTGTAAAGACCTTTCATAATGTAGCACCACCGGATAACCTGCTCATTGCTGCAGAATTTGTAAGGCCCAGAGATGCTTATGCGGGATTGGAATACCTGCGTACACTATCTACCCGGGTGATCCCTAATAAAATTGCTTTACTAGGATTTTCTCATGGTGGCACCAGTGTATTAAGCACGATGGTTGATGCATATGCTGTTGCCAAAACAACCGACTGGTCGGTGATCAATGATGGAATTACTTACACCAGCGGTATTCTGGCGCCTGCAGCCAAACCTTTATCCGGCGGATTTGTAGCAGCGGTTTCCTACTATCCTGGTGCTGCTATGTTCAGCTATTACGGAAAACCGGGAACACCCAGCAATGGTAAATATGTGCCTTATGCCCCTATTATGATCCATGCAGCAGGTGTTGACCCATTGTATACCACTACGTATACCAACAGTGATAATAATACACAGGTGAGTGCTTATGATGGATTGATTCAAAAAGCCGCATTAAACCCAACTTCTTCAAGCATGATCAAACATGTATACATAGGTGCGGCACATAGCTTTGATGGTGAGACTGCAGCAGGCGCTGATGGGGATGCTTCTAAATTGGCAAGGGCAAGAAGCCTTGCATTTCTGAAACAGTATCTTTTCTAGCATAAGGGAATAGTAAGAAGGGTACTACGATAATCATCCCCCCTTTAAAACCGTGCCTTTGTACCTTAGTGTGAGAAATAAAATTGCACACAAAGGCACGGTTTGTTCATGTCATATTTCCGGCAGGCGTAATCTTTTTCTTTTAGAGAAGATGCGGATAAAGACAACGATGCATACACAGATAAATAAGCCGGTGTTATTCTCGATCCCCATTTTCTTCAACAGGATATAGATCACCCCGCCGATAGCGCATACTGTTGCGTATAATTCGCCCCGTTTCAGAAGATCAGGCTTTTCACCACAAAGGATATCGGCCAGCAATCCGCCAAAAGTAGCCGTGATCACACCCATGATCACCGCATACCCGTCATTGATATTGTAAGCAATACTCCGCTCAATACCCGCAGCCGTAAACATACCGAGTCCGATCGCATCAGTAAAAAAGATCGTTCTTTTAAAACGGATCTGGTTGGTATTGAATAAGGAAACGATCACTACTGCACCAATCACCAATGCCAAGGCCAGGTAATCGTTTACCCAGTTAACCGGCCGCACGCCGATCAGCAGGTCACGTATGGTTCCACCGCCATAGGCCGTGGCAAAAGCGATCACAGCTCCGCCAAATACATCCATATGATGGGTACGGGCTTTTAAGGCGCCGGTTACGGCGAAAATAAAAATACCCGTGTACATGATGGCCTGGATCAGATTCATACCTCAAAATACAAAACAATCAGGGTCTGTGCAGAAGAAATTCAGGAAAGCAACAACACAAAAAAGCCCGTTTATTAACGGGCTAACCAAAACTAACTGTATCAACTGAAACGATATAAGCAGGTATTAAGCAGCAAATTCTTCCTGCAAAGAAGCAGGTACAATATTTCCCTTTGCATCTACCATGTGGAGGCTTTTTTCGGTAGCTGTATGGGTAGTAATTTTGATACCGGCAGGCCTTATACGGGCAGTCGTGGTTTTTTTTTTTACCCCTGAGTCATCAATGAGGAGGGTGGTAGTGAAATGAATTATGTTTTGCAAATCCTTAATTTTTTTTTTTAA
>CBHRAM010000062.1:0-12703 GCA_966076165.1 uncultured Chitinophagaceae bacterium | reverse complement strand
CCTCTTTATCTCTGCGGTGAAAGATCACCGCAGAGAACAGGAGGAGCAAAGGAAACCGCTGAGTTATATTTTAACCAGTTTCCATTTCCCTTTCTTAAACAGGATCACACTGGTAATTGTAACCATGCACTGTGCTATAATGATGGCAATGAACACGCCGGTTGGCCCCATGTGTAATACATTGGCCAGTACATAAGCCAATGGTATCTGAAATGCCCAGAACCAAAACAGGTTGATCCAGGTGGGTGTTTTACTGTCACCCGCCCCATTAAACGCATTGATCATTACCATGCCTACACCATAGAAAATATATCCCATGCTGATGATCCGCAAAGCGATCACTCCGGTCTTTACCACTTCGGCATCTGTATTGATCAGTTTCACAAAAAACTCCGCACTGCTTACAAATACCAGGGACACAACAGCCATAAAAATGGCATTGTATTTTGCCGTGAGCCACACAGATCTTTCTGCGCGGTCGGGTTGTTTGGCGCCAAGGTTTTGTCCAACAAGGGTTGCCGCCGCATTACTCAACCCCCATGCGGGCATCAGGAAGAAGATCAATAAGCGGATAGCGATCGTATAACCTGCTACTGCATTACTGCCTGAGTAAGAAATGATCCTCGACATAGCTATCCAGCTGGCAGAAGATACAAGAAACTGCATGGTGGCAGTGGAGGCGATACTGAAGATCGACTTCAGCAAAACCGGATCGGGAATAAAATGCTGCAGGTGTATCCTGATAATTCCTTTTCCTTTAAACAGGTGGTACACCTGGTAGCAAACACCAATACCTCTTCCGGTTGTGGTGGCCATGGCTGCCCCGGGTAAACCATAATAATGGATCAGCACCGGGCAAAGAATGATATTACAGATATTGGCCAGCCATAAACTGCGCATGGCAATCGTAGCATCACCCGCACCACGGAAAACACCATTGATCAGGAACAGTAACATGATCACCACGTTGCCCGTAAGCATAATGCGTGTATATCCTGTGCCCATAGCGATCACTTCTTTACTGGCACCCATCAGCCCCAGTAACTCTCCCGAAAAAAAGAAACCGGTAACACTGATTAAAATGGTTACAATAAAAGAAAGGATGGCAGCCTGTGCACCGGCTTTGGCCGCACCATCCGGATTTTTTTCACCCACACGCCTGGCCACCATGGCACTTGCCGCCATACTCAGCCCAATGGCCACAGAATAAACGATCGCTAGAAAAGATTCCGTTAAACCCACTGTTGCCGCAGCATTCGGGCCAAGTTTTCCAACGAAGAAAATATCCACTACCGCAAATACAGATTCCATGCACATTTCCAGTATCATGGGAATGGCCAGCATAAAAATGGCTTTGCGGATACTGCCTGTGGTAAAATCCTGGTGCTCACTTCTGAGCGATTCTTTGAGATAGGTCCAGATAGTTTTATTGCTCTTATGATTTGTATAAGTAGTCATTACAAAAATTTAGTATTGATAAAAGGAATACGTTACAATCGTTAAATAGGGTTAAAAAAGTAAATAAAAGGGGTATGATACTTTTTTAACTGCTTTAACCATTTTAACTAAAAATGATCGTACAACAACAATGGTCATTGTATGGCTCTGGGGAGGTCGAGCTTATCTTACAGGAAGTCTAAGCTCTGCTTAGTTGTTCATCGGCGTTAAATTAGTAAAAGAGGCTGCCGTTTTTTAGGTGGTTCCGGCTTGCAGCATCGAAAATAAGAAAATGATCCGTAAAACAAAAAGAAGAAAATGGATAAGCGGTTTTTGGGGAGGATTGAGACACCCGGCCGGACTTACCCCTTGCAGCTTCTCGTAAATAAAGCTTGTCATAGCAATAAGGCAGGTATTATAGGGTATCAGCATACACTTCTGCGAACCAATATGGGAAAGCTTTGTTTTGAGGAAACGCGGAGGGTGGTTTTGACGTATCTTATATTAAACACATATTCTATCTCAAATCTTCATTTACATATTAACCTGTTTTGCCGGGATTTGATACAGTTTATCCGAATAGGCATGGCACAGGCTTGCTATAAAAACCGGAACCCTGTCTTTCTTGTTCTTATTTCTTTACTGATCTCTTCTTTCTCTTTTGGGCAGCTTAATGGAGGAGCTATTGAGCGAAGTAAATGTGTGGCGATTAACGGCACAGCCACTTTTACTTCACTAAGGGCACCAACAACAGGTGCAACTATTTCCTGGGAACAGGATGACAATGCAGGATTTTCACATCCGACCACAATTATCGGTGCTAATTCATCAGGCTATACAACCCCATCCCTTGGGGTAACTACTTACTACAGGCGAAAAGTAAGCAGTGGTGGAAGTACTGCTTATAGTAATGTAGTAACTGTGACTGTAGGGACAGTTACTTCACCCGTGTTTACTCCTACGGCTATTTCTTCCATTTGCCAGGGTGATGCTTCTTTTACAGTTTCATTTTCTACAACAGGATCACCTACAAAATATAGTATCATTTGGGATGACACGCCTTCGGGATTAGGTTTTGTAGATGTTACTAATCAAAACTTAACCGCTTCTCCTCTAGTTGTAAATGTGCCAACTTCAGCCCCAAATGGATCTTATTCGGGAACATTAATTGCTGTGGATGCAAACGGTTGTTCAACTTCCGGCGGTAATGCCTCATTTACATTTAATCCCTTACCAACTGTTTCCATAACGGCACCCTCAGCTATCTGCTCACCCGGCACCATCGATATTACAAGCATAGCGGTTACCTCAGGCAGCAGCCCAACTACGGGAATGAATTATACACGATGGAATAATGCAGCAGCTACCTCCTCATTAACAAACGCCGCTGCCATAACGGTAACCGGCGTGTACTATATTAAAGGAACAATTTCTGCAACGGGTTGTGCCGTAACCAAACCGGTAACCGCAACCATTAATCCGTTACCAACAGTTGTCATAACCACCCCTGCAGCTGCCTGTACTCCCGGCACCATTGACCTTACCAATGTTTCTATTACATCCGCCGGCAGCACGGCTAATCTGTCTTACACACAATGGAACAATGCAGCCGCCACTTCCTCACTCGCTAATGCCAATACTGTCACGGCTACCGGTGTATATTATATTAAAGGAACGATTGCTGCCACAGGTTGTGCGGTAACCAAATCTGTAACAGCCACCATCAATACCTCGCCAACGGTTACCGTATCACCGCCCGCTGCCATCTGTTCGCCGGGAACGATTGATCTTACAAGTGCCTCTATTACATCTGCCGGCAGCACGGCTAATTTGTCTTACACACAATGGAACAATGCAGCCGCCACTTCCTCACTCACTAATGCCAATGCCATCACGGCTACGGGTGTGTATTATATTAAAGGAACGATAGCCGCCACCGGTTGTAGTGCCACACAACCTGTAACGGCAACCATCAACCCATTGCCAACCCTTGTGATTACAGCACCTTCTGTGTGTTCGCCGGGAACGATCGATCTCACAAGTGCTTCTGTTACATCAGCAGGCAGTACGGCCAATTTATCTTACACGCAGTGGAACAATGCAGCAGCTACCTCAACACTCGCCAACGCCAATGCCATCACAGCTACCGGTGTGTATTATATTAAAGGAACGGTTGCTGCAACCGGCTGTGCGGTTACCAAACCTGTAACCGCAACGGTCAACCCATTGCCAACGGTTGTGATCACAACCCCTTCAGCTATTTGCGCTCCGGGGACCATCGATCTAACAAATGCATCGATCACATCTGCGGGCAGTACGGCCAATCTTTCTTACACCCAATGGAATAATGTAACGGCAACCTCCTCATTAACCAATGCGAATGCTATTACGGCTACCGGTGTATATTATATCAAAGGAACCATTCCCACAACCGGTTGTGGTGTGGTGAAGCCGGTTACGGTTACGGTTAACCCATTACCAACGCTTGTGATAACAGCGCCTGCTGCCATCTGTTCACCGGGTAGCATTGATCTCACAAGTGCGTCGCTTACATCTGCAGGTAGTACCGCTAATCTCTCTTACACACAATGGACCAATGCAGCAGCCACTTCAACACTCGCTAATGCCAATGCCATTACGGCCACAGGTGTGTATTACATTAAAGGAACGATCGCAGCCACCGGTTGTGCTGCTGTAAAACCGGTTACGGTAACCGTTAACACATCACCCACGGTGGTAATTACAAACCCGCCGGCTGTTTGTGCACCACTAACTGTTGATCTTACTGCATCCTCAATTAAAACCGGTAGCACGGCCGGGTTAACGTATACATACTGGTCCAATGCAGCAAATACCAATCCTCTTCCAACACCATCTGCAGTAAATGCTACCGGTGTGTATTATATTAAAGGAACGATCGCGGCTACGGGTTGTGGCAGTTCGCAACCCGTAACAGTTACCGTTAACCCGCAACCTAATGGCACCCTTCAAAACCCTTTGGTAAATTATATATGTAATGGATCCTCATTGGTGTTGAATGCATCCAATGCTTTTGCGTATCAATGGTATCGCGATGGGCAACCGGTCAGTGGCGCTGTTGCAGATAATTATGCAGCAATAGTTGCGGGGGATTATACAGTCAGATTTATTTCAAAAGATGGATGCAGTAAAGATGCAGGCAACACCATTACACTAAGCCTCCTCACCAAACCCGTTCTGCAATATAAACTAAGCAGTACCTGCGCGGGATCCCCGATCAGTTTTACCAATGGATCGGTTATAACTTCTTCTGGGAATATTAACTGGCAATGGGATTTTGGAGATGGTGGTGTTTCAACAATCACATCACCTGTGTACACATACGCCAATGGAGGAAGTTATAACATAACGCTTACGGCCAATAATACATCCTGCAGTACCCTTACAGAAAAAACCGTATTGCCGTTTACGATCGAATCACCAAGAATACCCACCAGGTATGCCGATGTAAATGCGGTAGGCGGTGTACCCATTCAACTCAATTCGAGAAATGCGGGGAATGTGTATCTGTGGCAGCCCTCAACCGGGTTAAATAATGCAGCCATGCAATTCCCGACAGCAACCCTGGATAAAGATGTGGAATATACGATCACCATCAACTCCAATGCGGGCTGTACTGTTACCGATACCGTATTGGTGAAAGTGGCGTTAGATGGTTTTATTTATGTAGGCCAGGGCTTTACGCCGAACGGAGATGGCATGAACGACAGATGCTATCCGATAACTACAGGCATCCGCTCACTCACTTATTTTAAAATATTTAACCGCTGGGGTAACCTGGTATTTCAAACCAACGATGCAACACCACAAAATGGTTGGGATGGAAAATACAATGGCAAGATACAACCTGCGGGAACCTACCAATGGGTGGCTGAAGCGGTTGATGGAGGTGGTAATATCATTAAACGAACAGGATCTGTGTTATTGATCAACTGATGTGTGCAATGAGGAAAACGGTCAAAGATATTATTGTAGGGATTATTCTTATCTGCATAAGCTTTCCGAAAGCACATGCACAGGATCCGCATTTTTCACAATACTTCAGTTCTCCCTTAACATTTAACCCTGCGTTCACCGGGTATTTCGACGGAACAGATCGTTTTGCGGTAAACATCCGCAACCAGTCAGTCAATGGTGGTGATCCTTATATCACAGGAACGGTTTCATTTGATACAAAAATCCTGAAAAATAAGATCGGGAGTAACGACCGCTGGGGACTGGGTGTTCATGCTTTGTATGATCAGTCTTCGGGCGGGATCTTTAAGAACAACTATCTCAGTATATCAACAGCTTTTCATAAAGGACTGGATGCAGACGGCGATCAAAGTATCGGTATAGGGTTACAGGCAAGTTTTGCGCGGAACCGTGTTGACTTCAACAATCTTTCTTTCAACAGCCAGTTCAATGGCAGCGGTTTTGACCTGAGTATACCGAGTGGCGAATCAGTAAACAACCGTTCTGTTTCTTATGTGGACCTGAATGCCGGACTATTATATAATTATAAAGATGAGCGTGGTAACCAGTTCTCATTTGGTGCGGGCCTGTTTCATATACTGAGTCCTAAGCTTAGTTTTTTCAGTAGTACAAATCCGGTCCTGTCGCCAAGATATACCCTACATGCCGGTGCCGCTTTTCCGATAGGGGAGCAGGATAATTTTTTTATCAGCACACATTTTATGGAACAAAATGGCGCCACAGAATCTGTGATTGGTGGGGCATATGGATTGGGCCTCGGAGTAACCGAAATGAGTCTATACATCGGATCCTGGTTACGGATCAACGATGCGATCTATCCTTATATAGGATTACAAACACCTGCTTACCAGCTGGGACTTAGTTACGACATCATCAACCCTAACCTTAACCGTGTAAACCGCTTCAGTGGAAGCAGTGAACTCTCCTTTATTTATTTCTTTAATAAAGACAGGAAGAAGAAGGGGATACCATGCTTCTTTTAGGGGGCGTTAAAGTAGTTAAAGTGGTTAAAATAGTTAAAATGGTGTCTGCACTACTTTAACTATTTTAACCACTTTAACCAATTACTACAAAGTAATCACGCTATTGCTGCCACCATACACATTGGCGTTCTGGCCATCGGCTTCGGGCTCATTAAGCCACTCGTTTGCGTTTACCAGGTATTTGAATTCGTGCTGAGAATTTTTTGGTAAGGATACATCACAGGTAAAACTGCCGTCTTTTTTCTTGCTCATCACTACTGAATTTTCCCAATCGCTGTTCAATCCCAGGATCTCAACCGTTTCCGCATTTTCACCGGCAAATGAGAATTTTACTTTGCAATAGTCTTTTGTCTTGAAATAGGTTTTCTGTATCATTTTTTGATTTATTTCTACCCCTTAATACCCTTTTCAGCAAAAAGTAACCCTCCAAAATACTTATGACCGTTAGGATTCAAAACATTTGATAAATCCTAATACAACCCCCATCTAACCACCCCTCCCAGGGGGAGGTGCCCGGCTCCGTCCGAGGCGGTGGGGGTTGGTCTACACATAGGTTTCAACCACCGATACATGGATAAATAACCCGCTTACCCTATCTTACTTTACAAAATGAAGCAGTTTCGATTACCCGTTTTTGCCACACATATTACCGGCTGGCTCCTTTTTCAGAGCCTGCCCCTGGCATTTTTGCTGCGGCAATGGGATAATACGAGCCTGGTTACCCTCCTTACCTCATTTACGTACTGGCAGTTCTGTTTTTATTATGTGATCATTTATTACCTGCATAGTTCTTTTCTTTTCCCTCATTTTTATCTGAAAGGAAAAAAAGTCGTTTATATAGCGGTGATGCTGTTGCTTACCTGCAGTGTTTTCTGGCTGCAGCCTTTTGAAAAATTAATGAGCGCCAACCGCGGCAGACCGGATATGGAACGTGCGATGCATAAATCCATGCCGGGCGATACTGTTTTTGTGAAAATGAAAATGCCGCCGAAAAATATGCGCGGTCCCGGAAAGCCAAGGATCGATATCATGAGTATTGTATTGTTTGTAATGACCATAACCCTGAGTGTGGCCATTGATGTTACCCGCCGCTGGCGCGACACGGAAAGGCGTATTGCCCTGGCAGAAGCCGATAAGGCCAACGCAGAACTGTCTTTTTTGAAAGCACAGATCAACCCGCATTTTTTGTTTAATACACTGAATAATATTTATTCCATGGCCGTTACCAAAAATGAACACACGGCCGGAACCATTATGAAGCTTTCGAATATCATGCGTTATGTTACGGATGATGTGAATGAAGATTATGTATCACTGCAAAGCGAAGTGGATTGTATCACAGACTATATTGACCTGCAGAAACTGAGATTGGGTAAAAAAGTGGCACTGGAATTCAGCGTGTCGGGCGACCTGGATCATAAAAAGATCGCACCATTGATCCTCATGACCTTTATTGAGAACGTATTCAAATACGGAACCAGTAACCATGAGAACAGTGTATTGACCATTCGGATCGCCGCCACCGATCAACGCATTGATTTCTTTTCACAGAACCAGTTATTTGCCACTGACAGAAAAATAGAAAGAACCGGAATCGGCATTGACAATACCCGGAAAAGACTCGAGCATTTATACCCGGATAAACACCGGTTGGATATAACCCGGGAAAATGGATTATTTACAGTAGAGCTATCTCTCTACCCTTAAAAACCGCGCCTTTGCGCCTTTGCGTGCAAAATTTTTGAAGACGCTAAAAAACAGATCAAATGCAATTAAAATGTATCGCCATAGATGATGAGCCATTGGCACTGGAACTCATTAAACAATATATAGAGCGTGTACCCGAATTACAACTGGTACAAACTTTTGATGATGCCATCAGCGGTGGCGAATTTCTGCGCCAGAACACGGTTGATCTTTTATTCATCGATATCAATATGCCGGATATCACCGGGATAGAACTGGTACGTTCCTTAAAAGATAAACCGGCTACTATTTTTACAACGGCCTATAAAAAATTTGCTTTTGAAGGATTTGAACTGGAGGCTGTGGATTATCTTTTAAAACCCATAGCATTTGACCGTTTTACGAAAGCAGTAAAAAGGGTGATCGATTTCCACGCCATAAAATTTCCTGCAAGAACCACTACCAGTGAACATTTTTTTGTACGCTCAGAATACCGGATGGTAAAAATTGAACTGGACCAGATCGAATATATTGAGGGGCTGGAAGATTATATCAAGATCCACCTCGCCAATGAGAAACCCATACTTACCCTGATGACATTGAAGGGTGTACTTGAAAAACTCCCCGAAGAAAAATTCAGGCGCATCCACCGCAGTTATATCGTGCCGGTTAATAAAGTGAATTCGATCCTTAACCGAAAGGTCAAATTAACCAACGGTGTTGAATTACCCGTTAGCGACAGCTATGCATCTTTTATTAACGACTGGACAAAAAAAGGGCGTTAACAAAACTTTCTCCGACACATTCATCTCTTTCAACGGCACTTGTTTTACTACCGGATCTTAGGCCGGTAGTTTTGTTTTGTGATGTAGCGAAGGGTTGTTGTATGATCCACCGGTACCGGTCGTCGATACAAAATACCGGTTAATCGGTACATGGAAAAACAGGGGCAACAAGCCGGCACCACCAGGTATCCTTTAAAAAACAAACCTGATCATCTTTAAACAAACAATATGGAACGCAAAGATTTTTTAAAAAATTCATTGGGCCTGATGGGTGGCGGAGCATTCATACTGAACGCCTGCAGTAAAACAGCAGATACGGCTGCGGCAGGCACTTCATCAGGAACCACCGCGGCCACCGGTGGTTGTATCGTAACGGCAGAAGAAGTGGAAGGCCCCTATCCTTATGTAGGGGGTGAGATCACCAATCCCCTGCAAAGAGTAGATGTAACTGCCGGACAAACAGGCTTACCACTCTCGCTTGAATTCACGATAGTTAATGCCAACAACGGATGCGCGGCCGTATCAGGCGCAAGAGTGGATATCTGGCATTGTAACAAGGATGGATATTATTCAGGATATGGTTCACAGACCGGAGGATCACTGGGCACCAAAAGCTATATCGGCGAAACCTGGTTGCGTGGCTACCAGTTAACAGATACCAATGGGAAAGCAAATTTTACAACGGTATACCCCGGATGGTACCAGGGCCGTGCCACACATATTCATATTGAAGTGTTTGTAAACAATGTTTTGAAAAAGACCACACAGATCACTTTTTCAGAAACCATTTCAGATGCTGTGCATGTAAGCTCTTTATATGCGGCACATGGTGTCAATACCACGCGGAATACAAGTGATGGCATTTTTGGTAATTCGGCTACCGACTTGGCTAATGAAACCGTATCACTAAGCGGAAATACAACCTCAGGCTATTCGGGTTCTTATACCATTGGCCTTTCATTATAATATAACCCCTGGCTTTGTGTAAGCCTTATCGCTGGCTGAAAGGCTTTACCCCCGTACAACCTGTGTTTCATAGGATAGATACAGTAAGTACGGGGGACACAAAGTATGAAACCTGAAAACAGTATATGTCAAAAGCCCTGATCAAAATAGTTTACCGGCAGGTGATAGATGCAAAAGCAGAAACCGCTTTTGAAAAACAAGTGCTCAAAGCTTCTTACGAAGAGTTCCTGCTCAAATCACAGGCCTATAACCGCGAAGGAGAGATCAAAACATTCAGTGCGATGAAAGCGAATGACGGCCGTGCCAATTCGCTTCACTATAAAAGCGGTTTTGCTGTAGATGGATACATTAATCTTTTACAGAAAAAGATACCGGTCCTGCTGGATGGCACAGGACAAAATATCGTATTTGATGCTTATCGATTTGAAGTATTGGAATCAGATACCGGCAACCCCGCTGTACATACAGTAGCCATTTGGTATTATACAGAAACCCTCACGCTGCTGGATCAGCTGGGCAATCATCTCCTGCTGGTGTATGGCGATAAAACAGAAGAACTTTCCCGATCGCAGCCTGTTGAAAATTGTTTTATGCTGCCCTTGCAGGCGGGTATGTCTGTTGTGGAATATTCGCCGATCAGTCAGGTAATAACTGCAACAGCATAAAGCAGGAAATTATTTCTGAATCAGTAAAACCAGGTTTATGAGAAGAGAATTCATGATGATCACAGCTACCGCCTTACTTCCTTTGTTTTTCGTTTCGTTCATATTTTTTCAGAAAGGGGACGGTAACTGGTCGGTATTAAAAACAAAAAATGAGATCGAGGGCCGCAGCGAATGCGGGATGGCTTCCGTAAACGGGAAGCTTTACCTGTTTGGGGGAGATGGAACCTCTTCGGTTGATGTGTTTGATCCGGCTACACTAACATGGGCAAAAAAAGCAGCAGCGCCCATACCCATGAATCATTTTCAGGCAGTAGGCTCTGATCATAAAGTGTATATTCTGGAAGCTTTTTCAGAAGGCGGGTTTCCTGAACAGGTGCCGATGGCGAATGTATACGTATATGATACGGAGAAAGATAGCTGGGCACAGAGTACAGAAATTCCCGCAAACAGAAGAAGGGCAGCAGCGGGTGCGGCTGCCTATAAAGGCAAGCTCTATCTGGTAGCAGGTATTCAGCACGGGCATACAAGCGGTACCACCAACCAGTTTGATGTGTATGATCCGCAAACGGGTAACTGGTCTGCATTGCCCGATGCACCGCATATCCGTGATCATTGTTCTGCAACGGTCATTGGTGATAAACTGTATGTAGCCGGCGGAAGAAACACCAGCTATCATGAAGCGGATAATTTTATGGTGTTCATGCGGCAAACGGTATTGGAGGTGGATTGCTATGATTTTATTACGGGTAAATGGTCAACACTTGCGGCTAAACTTCCCCTGGGCAGTGGTGGCGGGGCATTGGTTAATTTGCAAAACCGTTTATATTATATGGGAGGCGAAAGGGCAACGGATACAGAACAAAACGCACCCAGAAAAAATTCCTGGTACCTCGACCCCTTATCTCCGGCCCCATGGCGGGCAACGGGCGACCTGCAACAGGCAAGAAACGGAATGGCTGCGGCAGTGATCGGAAACAGGATCTATGCTTTTGGTGGAGCCGGCAACGGCCCGGGAACCCCGCCACCAGCCGGTTTGGGGGCCGGAAATCATGCAGCAAACGATTCTGTTCGAAGAGGTCTTGGCAGACCGGTACAGCAGGGGCCTTCGCCACTGGAAGTGTTCACTTTGAAATAATTTATTCGCCATTGGTCACAAATAATAACCTGTTAACCTGCTTAGATTTATCTTGATGAGGAAATCAGTAGCTTTATACCCGGCCCTGAAAAATCATCAAATAAACTAACAAGTATGAAAAACATGAAACTCATTAAAGGTGCATTCTTATCATTAAGTATGCTGCTTATCTCAACCCTAAGCTTTTCACAGGCAAGTCCGGCAGCAACCGCAGTCGGTAAAGTAGGTGATGCAAACATTACCATTACATACAACAGTCCTTCTGTGAAAGGAAGACAGATCTGGGGCGGATTGGTTCCTTTTGATAAAGTATGGAGAGCCGGTGCCAACCAGGCAACGATCTTTATGACTGATAAAGATATTAAAGTAGGTGGCAAAGCCTTACCTGCAGGAAAATACAGTCTTTATGCATTGGTGGGTGAAAAAGAATGGACCATCATCTTTAATTCACAAACCGGACAATGGGGTATCAACAGAGATGGCAGTACCACAGAAGATCCAACTAAGGATGTGATCCGGGTTACGGTAAAGCCTAAAAAATCAGATACCATGAATGAAAGATTGGTATACAATATCAACGATAAAGGATTTGTATTGAGCTGGGAAAATTTAGATGTACCAGTTTCCATTAAATAAACAACCAGAATAAAAAACAACCCCGATGATTTTCATCGGGGTTGTTTTTTTATCAGGCTCTTTGCAAAGCCACGAAGGAGTGAGTCAATTATTTTTGATAGCTGATTCCCTCATTAAATTTGAACAAGGCATAATCCTTACCTTTTAAATAGCCCGGCACATCCGATAACTGCTTTTCAACAACCGATTCAGAAACCGGTGTGGTAAACGGCATTTTACCGGTTGGATTGAATTTGCCGGTTACAATATCTAATAAGGCCTCATTTGTTGTTCCGAAGGTGGCAATCACTCCTTTGATATTCTTTTTGGTCTGGTCGTTATAGATCTCATCAATCACCCAGGGATTGGTATAATTAATCGCAAGGATGGTTGGTTTTTTTGCAGAGAGTGTATTGA
>CBHRAM010000061.1:0-12961 GCA_966076165.1 uncultured Chitinophagaceae bacterium | reverse complement strand
CTCTGGTTCACGAACCTGTACAGTTGTGTTAGGAAAAATTTTACCTCTCGCGTCTGTGTAAGCAGAGTTAGGGAAGATCTGTGGTGACCTGTTCTCAGTCCATTTACCAGAACCGGTAAAGGTCATCTGACGGCCTAAGTCGCTATACAATACGTTACCACCGCGATACTCGAAGTTAAAGGTGAAAGAGAAATCACCATAAGCAAGTCTGGATCCCAGACCGGCAATGTGACGTGGTAAGGTACCACCTCTCTGGCTAAGACCAGCATCTCTCAAAGGATAACCGGTAGTTGCGTTAACCATTCTCATACCAGTTCCCTGACCACCAGCAACAGGCTCGCTGTACACATAACCATCAGATTTCATGATTGGGTAGCGCAGGCCTTTGATGATATTGGTGTTGGCATAAGAGTAACCGCTTAACAGGAACTCGTTGATACCTGGATACAGATCAACCACTTTATTGTCGTTGTAAGAGTATTTCAGGTTAACATCCCATTTCAATTTGCTTTTACGCAGAACCTGAACTTTCAGGTCAGCTTCATAACCCCAGTTTTTCGCTTCACCTACGTTGATCAGCAAGTTAGAGAAACCGGTTGTGTTAGGAACTTTAACAGTAATAACCTGACCTTTAGAGTTTTGGTTATACGCAGTAACATCCAGATTAACACGGTTGTTAAACAATTGGAACTCACCACCTACTTCGTAAGAAGTTACAAACTCTGGTTTCAGGTTTGCATCTGGTAATACGTTACCAACAGTCAGACCTACGGTGTTACCGAAAGGAAAGTTAGCACCGTTAGGGTAAGTCAGATCCAGGCCATATAAAGGCACGTTATCGTTACCGTTCTTGTTGTAGTTAACACGCAGTTTTGCGTAGTTCAGCGTTTTGCTCTTCAAAGAAGGTAAGGCGTCTGTTGCAATGAAAGACAAGGCCGCACCATAGTAAGGATAAGAGTACAAGCTCACATCCCTGTCAGCTTTGAAGAAACGTGAAGTTGCATCATAACGGAAAGTACCGTTCAGGATCAGGTATCCTTTGTAGTTAGTGGTCAAATCCGCATAAGCACCGTATTTACGTTCTTGTGTGGTTGATTCACTACCTGCAACGTTACCCTGCCTGTTGGCGATGTTATATACACCCGGTACAACGATAGAGCTAGAAGAAACGTTGATAGATTTTGTTGTTCTCTGGTAAACGCTGTAACCTAATACCAAAGCATTTGAGAACTGACCGAAGTCTTTTTTCAATTGTGCCTGGAATTCATTGTTCACTACGTTCTCAGTAGAAGAATAATCAGCTACAGAACCTAACTGATCGGAGATAGCACGGTAGATACCGGGATAGTCATCCGCATGTTGCCATGGAGCAGGAATGTAAGCAGTGTTTTTTGCATAATCTGAATACAGGAATTGCTCAACAGTGTTCTTACCGGTACGTGAGTTGTTCATCACACCCAGTTTGTTGGTAAAGCTCAACCATGGCAATGCACGGTAAGTAACATCAAAGTTACCTGAGATATTTGCATCCTTGTAACGCTGACGCTGTGCATCTGCATTAAAGTAAGGGTTGTTGTAGTAGTCATTGAAATAACCGTTTGGATTCGCAAACTGGTTAGTTCTCCAGTCTCTCAACTGATCCAGAGGAATATGAGAAGCTGTATTAATTACGTCATTATAAAAGTCAGAACTTGTTCTGTCGTAATTAGCCTGTGTAAAGCTGGCATTGAAGCTGGTGCTTACTTTGTTATATTCTTTAGAAGCAGACATACGTACACCGGTACGCTGGCTCACATCGTTTGGAACGATACCGGCAATTTTCTGGTTCTCAACAGACATATAATAAGTACCGTTTTCATCACCACCCTGGAAACTAGCCTGGTTGTTAACAGAAACACCGGTATTGAATGCTTTTCTACGTGAGTTTTTAGAATCTGCATAAGGGATCACCATTTTATCACCGGCAGCGTTGATCACACGGCCAATGATACGTAAGCTTCCATCATATGCATCACCATATTGCTGGTTCTCATAAGGTCTCCAGTTTTCTTTCATCCTAACCAGATAGTCTGAGCTATAACCGGCAGAACCGAAAGTGTAAGGATAGTACTGAGATCCGTTACCAAAAGAGGTCTGGAAAGCAGGTAAGTAAGCGATGTTTTCAAAGTTGGTAGAATTTGAATAGTTCACTTTCAGTTTGCCCTTTGCACCTTTTTTAGTAGTGATTACGATAGCACCGTTGATACCGGCAGAACCATACAGCGTAGCTGCCTGTCCACCTTTCAGGATGGTAACACCATCGATATCATTTGGGTTGATCGTAGCCAGAACGGTACTGGTGGTTTGCATACCATCCAATACTACGAGGGCTTCGTTGTTACCGGTTAAAGAACGGTAACCACGTAAAACGATTTTAACAGAAGGATCTACGCTGTTGTTTACGTTGTAAACAGCCAGACCGGATACTTTACCTGATAAGGCAGCAGCCAGTTGCGGAGAGTGACCATTGGTAACTTCTTCGTTAGACACTTTAGCATAAGAGTAACCGATCTCTTTGCTTTTCTTTTTGATACCCTGGGCGGTAACTACCACATTCTCCAGTTCATTCACTTTCTTGGTTAAAGAAATGTTCAGAACAGAAGATTTGCCGACCTTTTGTTCGTAGTCGTTGAAGCCAACAGCAGTAAACACCAAAACAGTATTTTCTGATGCGCTGATACGGAATGAACCGTTCGCGTCACCTACTGTTGCAGTGCTGCTACCCTTAACTTTAACAGAAACATTGGGAACAGGCGCCCCGGAGTCATCTTTTACGGTACCCGTAACCGGACGTACCTGCGCAGTGACAGCTACAGAGAAACATAGCAACATCACTACAAGTGTAGATACAATTTTCTTCATGTTTTTTTAGTTTTAGGATAAACTTTGAGTTGGCGAATATAACCAAAAGTGTTAAAAATGTTAAAAAAGTTATAATTCAACAAATTTTACAATCAGTTAACATGCCCAACCCAGTTTAGACCATCCCGCTATCAGATATGCTGCGCAAAAACAAAAAAATAAGTTAATTAATGTTTATTTTAATATTTAAACTAATTGTTTTTCAATTTAAATATTAAAAAAATATATACAAATGGTCGTTTACATTTCACCATCGGGCCTATATGCCGGGCCGGGAGGTTTTATTGGTATTTTGTGCCTAAAAATTTAAGCTTGGCAATGGCATTTCTGATACTTTTGCCATCCTATGTTATTACTAGATGGAAAAACTGCTTCGGCGGCAGTAAAAACAGCCTTACAGGCCGAAACCCAGCAACTGGTTCAATCAGGTAAAAGGCCGCCTCACCTGGCAGCAATCCTCGTAGGCACCAACGGCGCCAGCGAAACCTATGTAGCCAGCAAGATCAGGAACTGTGAAGAAACCGGGATCAGGTCTACCCTGGTAAGACTGGAAAGCGATGTGGATGAATCCGTTCTGCTGGCAGCGATCGAGCAGTTGAATCTTGACCCGGAAGTAGACGGGATCCTGGTTCAGCTTCCCCTGCCCAAACAGATCAGCGAACAGAAAGTGATCGAAGCCATCAATCCCGCCAAAGATGTGGACGGATTTCATCCGAGCAGTGCCGGCAAACTGGTGCAGGGATTATCTACCTTCATTCCCGCCACCCCTTATGGCATTATGCTGATGCTTGAGTATTTCAATATCGAAACCAAAGGCAAACATGCCGTGGTGATCGGCAGAAGCAATATTGTTGGAAGGCCCATGAGCATCCTGCTCAGCAGCAACCAGCAACGAGGCAATTGCACCGTTACCATCTGTCATTCACAAACCCCTAACCTGAAAGAGATCTGTCTGCAGGCCGATATACTGGTAGCCGCATTGGGCCGCCCGGAATTTGTAAAAGCAGACATGGTAAAAGACGGAGCTGTTGTGATCGATGTGGGCATTACCCGTGTTGATGATGCAACCGCTAAAAAAGGTTTCCGCATTAAAGGAGATGTTGCTTTTGCAGAAGTGGCTCCTAAAACATCGGCCATTACCCCCGTACCGGGTGGTGTGGGTTTGATGACCATTGCGGGATTATTGAAAAATACTTTGCAGGCGTATAAGCAGAATGCCGGAAGCTAAACGCAGAAGGTTTAACGCTTAACGCTTTTTGTGAGTCGTGAGTAGTCAGTAGTGAGTATAAATCATTTACCATCTACTGACTACTCACAACTCTCCACTCACTGATTTTATTCTTATGACAACTACCCACACCACTACCCTACCCGTAATGGAAGCATTCTACACCCTGCAGGGGGAAGGCTTTCACCAGGGGCGTGCGGCCTATTTTATCAGGCTGGGTGGTTGCGATGTGGGTTGTTTCTGGTGTGATGTGAAAGACAGTTGGGATGCTTCGAAACATCCACAGGTAAGTATTGATGACATTGTAAAAGAGGCCAAAAAGTTTCCGGGCCGTCTTGCGGTGATCACCGGTGGCGAACCTTTACTGCATAACCTTACTGCATTAACCCAACAATTGCATGAGGCAGGTTTCGAAACCAATATTGAAACATCGGGCTCCTCTGCTTTCAGCGGCAGCTGGGACTGGATCTGTTTATCCCCCAAAAAATTCAAAGCGCCTTTACCTGAGATCATTCCATTGGCGAATGAATTAAAAGTGGTGGTGTACAACAAACATGATTTTGAATGGGCCGAAACCTATGCTGCACAGGTGAACCCACAATGCAAATTATACCTGCAGCCTGAGTGGGACAAGGCCGCTGAAATAACTCCTTTACTGATCGATTATATCAAGGACCATCCAAAATGGGAATTGAGTCTGCAGGTGCATAAATACATCAATGTTCCGTAGGGAATATTGAACAAGGAATATAGAATAATGAAGTGGTCATTTTGCCGTTGTTGGTGGCCTGAACAAAAACATGAATAATTAAGAATGGTTTGTCAGACGACCAACCATGGGGATGGACAATTTTAACATCCTTTTCTTTCCTTTTTATCGAACTTGTGTGCATTAAGAGCATATGAAATTATCCCTGTTAATTCCCGCTTTATTAAGTTGTGTTATTGGCTTTTCGCAGGTGTATGACCCGGAGCATGTGAAAGCAAAGGCGGTTAGCCTGTATGAAAAAGCCCTTGACCAGTTGAAGGATGGCGAGCTGAAAGAAGCTGTTCCTGTGCTGATCCAGTCTATCAAAGAAGATTCCAATTTTGTGGATGCTTATCTTTCTTTGGCGGGCGCATTGGGGCAGTTGAAAAAATATGACCAGGCGGTAAAATTGTATGAGAAAGCAAGGAGTAAGGACACCTCTTATTTTATTTTATACAACCTACCCTATTCCATCAATTTAGCAGGGCAGGGAAAATTTGAAGAAGCCTCGAAAGCAGTAGATGCTTTTATGAGCTATCCCAAATTAAATGAACGCAGTATCAAAAGTGCACAATACCGGAAACGTTGTTATGAGTTTGCGATAAAATATGCCGCTCAACATAAGGATACCCATTATGATTTTGCACCGGTGAACCTGGGTGATAGTGTGAATACTGCGCAATCGGAATATTATCCTTCAGTAACCGTTACCGATAGTTTACTGGTATATACAAGATTGGGAGAACATGGCCGTGAAGATTTTATTGAAAGCCGGATAGACAAAAAAGGATTTGGCCAATGGAAAACGATCGATGGCGATATTAATATCGAAACCAATAAAGGGGCTTTATCTGTTTCGCAGGATGGCGAGTGGATGGTATTTGCTGCCGATATGATTGACCAGGGGCATAGAAGTTTCGATATCTATATTTCTTATTACACACCGCAAGGCTGGAGTGAACCCCAAAATCTCGGGCCCAATATCAACACAGATTTTTATGAGAGTGGGCCAACATTAAGTCCGGATAAAAGGGCTTTGTATTTTGTGAGTAACCGCCCCGGTGGTTATGGCGGAAGGGATATTTATGTAAGCTATCGCCAGCCCAATGGCAAATGGGGGCCTGCCACCAATATGGGCCCGGATATTAATTCCGCCGGTGATGAACAGGCACCTTTTATTCATGCAGATAACCAAACCCTTTACTACACATCCGATGGATTACCGGGTTATGGCGGTTCGGATCTTTTTGTGATCCGTAAAGGGATCGATGGTGAATGGAGCAAACCGGAGAACCTGGGCTATCCCATCAATACGATTGAAAACGAAGGGAGCCTCGCTGTTTCTGCAGACGGCCTGGTAGCGTATTATGCCAGCGACAGAAGCGACAGCAGGGGTGGATTGGATCTCTACAAGTTTGATCTGAGGCCTGATATCCGTCCTTACAGAACCTTGTATGTAAAAGGAAAAGTGATCGATAAAAAAACAAATAAACCATTGCCCTCATCCGTAGAACTTACTGATAACAGTAATAACAAGGCATTGATGAAAGTGCAGACAGATGAGATGGGTGAGTATTTTATTACGTTACCCACCGGCAAAGACTATACGTTTACAGTAAACCGGAAAGGTTATTTGTTTTACAGTGAACAGTATGAGCTGAGTAAAAAAGAAGCAGATAGCGTATATAAAAAAGATATTTATCTGCAACCTGTGGAATTGAATATTGTGACCACCCTGAACAATATACAGTTCGCAACCAATTCATATGAACTGCCAAAGTCTGCTTCGATCGAGCTGGATAAGTTGCTACAGGTGTTAACAGAAAATCCTTCGCTAAAAGTAGAGATCAGCGGACATACGGATAATGTGGGTAAGGCGGAAGACAACCTCCTGCTTTCTTCTAACCGTGCCAAAACGATTGTTGATTATCTGGTAAACAAAGGTATATCCCTTCAAAGAGTAAGTTATAAAGGCTATGGCGCCACACAACCGATAGCCGATAATACCACAGAAGCCGGGAGGGCCAAAAACCGGAGAACTACGTTTACCATTATCGGTTTATAGCGTATAAATACCTAATCGCCGTTTTCATTTTTTCAGGAACATTGACAAATGTTTTATTGAAGAAAAGAAAACCATGAAAGAAGAATTGATCTGCCGGCTGTCTTTGACCATGATACCGGAACTCGGGCCCGTAAAAGCGCGTATACTCACAGAACATTTTGGTAATGCCGCTTCTGTATTTTCTGCAAAGAAAAAAGAACTGGCTTGCCTGGAAGGTATTGGTGACCTGTGCGCCAGGCGTTTGAAGGAATGGGATCATTTCCATGAAGCAGAAGAAGAAATTGCATTTGCAGAGAAGCATCAATTACAGATCCTGTTCATTACCGATAAAGATTATCCGCAGCGCTTATTGCATTGTTATGATCCGCCAACGGTTTTGTTTTATCGTGGCAATGCCCCGCTTAACCACAGCCGCATCATCAGCGTGATCGGAACAAGGAATCATACAGATTATGGGAGACAGGTTACGGAACAATTGATCACAGCCCTGGCATCACAAAATGTACTTGTGGTAAGCGGACTGGCATTTGGCATTGATGCCATTGCGCATAAGGCATGCCTTCAACACCAGCTGCCTACCGTTGGTGTATTGGCGCATGGGATGGACACTTTATATCCTTCACAACACAAATCACTCGCAAAAGAAATGTTATTGCAGGGTGGCTTATTGACTGAATTCAGAAAAAGCACCAAACCCGATAAACATAATTTCCCCAAACGCAACCGTATCGTAGCCGGTATGGCAGATGCAACGATCGTGATAGAAACTGCGGTAAAAGGTGGCAGCATGATCACCGCAGAACTTGCGTATAATTATAACCGCGACCTGTTTGCAGTTCCGGGAAAGATCACTGACAGTAAGAGCAGCGGATGTTTAAAACTGATCAGGCAAAATAAAGCCACACTGCTTACCGATGCAGAACAATTGATCGAAACCATGGGCTGGCAGGAAAAGAAAAAGGTTGTGAAAAAACAAAAAGAACTATTTATTGAATTGAGTGCAGATGAACGGACCATTGTAAACCTGCTCAACGAAGCCGAAGCCACTTCTATTGATACCCTCTATATAAAAAGCGGTTTAAGCAGCAGCACCGTTGCGGCTATTATCTTACATCTTGAATTACAGAATGTGATCTGTTCATTACCCGGCAAGATGTATAGGCTATTATAAAAAAACCTTGCGTACCCTCGTTTCCTGGCGCCTTCGCGGTAAATCCTTCTTAACCGCAAAGACGTGAAGACGGAAAGGAACGCGGGGATTACTCGCTGAAATCGAAGAGGGCTTCTTCATTGGCTGAATGCCGTTTCTTTTCTTTTTTCCGCCAGATGATCAGCAGCAGCATGGCAATGAATGCAAGAACCGCTGTAAACAGAAATGCGTATTTGAGATTTTCCAAACGGTTTTGATAGATCCATCCTGAGAACAAAGCACCACTGCCGATACCAAGCTCCAATGCAATGTACACGGAAGCTACGGCACGCCCACGATGTTCCTGTTTGCAGAGATCAACTGTCCATGCCATAATCGTGGGGCCGTTCATACCCACACTAAAGCCCAGTACTGAAGCACTGATGATGACCATCGTTATAGAATGTGCGTAAGATAACAGCACCATAGAAAGGATCATGGTAACAGACGAAAAGATCAATACAATAATGCGCCCGTATTTGTCAGAAGCTTTACCGGCAACTAACCGGATCACCAAAGAAGCCACGGTATAACAGGCATAAAAGAACCCTTTATTATGCAGTCCAACCGATTCACTCAGATCAGGGGTAAGTGTGATCACACAACCAATCGAAAAACAGAGCAGCAGCATGGTTACTGCAGGGCGGACAGCTGTTCTTTCAAATATTTCTGTTTTTTTGATCAGCAAAAACCTCGGTGAAAATTTTTGTGGGTTTGCGAGTGTTTCTTTTACATTATATAAAATGGCAACAGAGCCCAATGCACAAACAGAAGATACCAGGAACATGGTGTTATAAGAAAAATTCATTACCAGGTAACTGCCGAATAAAGGCCCGATAGAAGAACCCAGAGAATAGCCGATGGCCAATGCCCCCAAAGCTTCTCCCCTTCTCGATTCATGCACCACATCTGCGCCGTAAGCGGATGTGGCAGTAGGTTTAAACCCGGTAGAAAATCCATGAAAAAAACGCAGCACTAAAAATCCGGTTACAGTTGTCATTACCGGATACAGCAAACTGCACACTACGCAAACAAGTGAGCCAAAGATCATAACGGGTACACGCCCGATGGTATCTGTCAGTTTTCCGCTGAAGGGGCGTGAGATCCCTGCCATCAGGGTAAACAGTGCAATGATCAACCCGATATATTTTGCACCACCCATTCTTGTGAGATAACCCGGCAATTCGGGTATCATCATACTGAAACTGGTACTGAACAGAAAATTGCTGGTACACAACAGCCCGAACTGGAAATTAAAATAAGGAGTGTCTGCAGTAGGTGAAGGCCTCGTCATTACTCAAAAGTAAAGACTATTCCTTTGAACTTGTGTAGCAGCTGTATTTGCGCGTATAATCAATGATAAATGGCGTTCGCAGCCGTAGATAAAAAGTTTTGGAGCGAATTTACCTGCCGCACTATCTTTGCACATGGCAACAAGAAATACTTCTCTCCGCACCCCATCTGCACAATCAAGATTTTTCGGCGAAGGCCTCACATTTGACGATGTGCTGCTGGTACCTGCTTTCAGCGAGATCCTTCCGCGTGAAACCGATATCCGTTCTCATCTCACCAAAGATATTATCCTCAATGTGCCCATGCTCTCTGCAGCCATGGATACCGTTACGGAAGCCAGCCTTGCCATCGCCCTTGCCAGGGAAGGTGGATTGGGCATTCTGCACAAGAACATGAGTATTGAACGCCAGGCCGAACAGGTAAGAAGGGTAAAGAGAAGCGAAAGCGGCATGATCATTGATCCGATCACTTTATTAATTGATGCCACGATCGGTGATGCATTAAAGCTGATGAAGGATAATAAGATCGGAGGTATCCCCATTGTGGATGCCAACCAGAAACTGGTGGGGATCCTTACTAACCGCGATCTGCGTTTTGAACATGATAAGAGCCGCAAAGTGAAAGAGGTGATGACCAAAGAAAACCTGATCACCGCTCCCGAAGGTACCGATCTGAAAAAAGCGGAAAAGATCTTACGTCAATATAAAATCGAGAAATTACCTGTAGTGAACAAACAGGGTAAACTCATCGGCCTCATCACTTATCGTGATATTCTCCAGATCAGAAATTATCCCAATGCCGTAAAAGATAACCTCGGAAGATTATTGGTAGGTGCCGCATTGGGTATTACCAAGGACCTGATGGACAGGGCCGCTGCTTTACAAACCGTAGGTGTGGATGTGGTTACTTTAGACAGTGCCCATGGCCATAGCAAAGGTGTGATTCAGGCATTGAAAGCTTTGAGAAAGAATTTTAAACACTTACAGATCATCGCAGGAAATGTGGGTACGGCCGCAGGCGCCAAAGCATTGGCAGAAGCCGGTGCAGACTGTGTGAAAGTAGGTATTGGCCCGGGCTCTATCTGTACCACAAGGATCGTTGCCGGTGCCGGTGTACCGCAACTCACGGCCATCATGGAAGCCAGCAATGCATTAAAAGCAAAAGGCATCCCTGTAATTGCAGACGGAGGGATCCGTTATACAGGTGATATGGTGAAAGCACTGGCCGCAGGTGCCAATGTGGTAATGATGGGCAGTGTGTTTGCCGGTGTGGAAGAAAGTCCGGGTGAAACCATCATCTACGAAGGCCGTAAATTCAAAGAATACCGCGGTATGGGCAGTATGGGTGCCATGAGCCAGGGCAGCGGCGACCGTTATTTTCAGGATGTGGAAGAAGATGTAAAAAAATATGTACCCGAAGGTATTGAGGGCCGTGTGGCGTATAAAGGCAACCTCAGCGAGATCGTTTACCAATATGTTGGCGGGTTAAGAGCCGGTATGGGCTATTGCGGTGCCAAAGATATCCGGGCACTTCAGCAATCTACCTTTGTAAAGATCACCAATGCCGGCATGAATGAGAGCCATGCGCATGATGTGCATATCACCAAAGAATCTCCGAATTACAGCAGGAAATAAAGGTCATCAGTTTTTAATAATAAGTTTTAAGTAAAAGGTGGTTATTATTTAACCACCTTTTGTTGTTAAGCCCTTAACATAGACCGTTTTAGCTGTAACTTTATAGGACAGTTTCTTATCAGTACAATATAGAATTCTGTGTAACTTCCTTAAAATAAGATCAGTGAAAAAAACAGGGCTTCTTTTCATTTTGTTTGCTTGTTTGTTTTGTGCAAACATCTCTGCACAAACAGACAGTTCTCACCTGCGTGTAAGTTTGCTTACCTGTGCACCGGGTGATGAATTGTATTCCACTTTTGGCCATACGGCTTTGCGTGTGGTTGACAGCAGCAGGCAAACCGATATCATTTACAATTACGGAACCTTTGATTTTAATGACCCTGATTTTTATGTGAAGTTCACCCGCGGCAAACTGGATTATTTTTTATCGGTAGAAAGCCTGCCGCAGTTCATGTATGAATACCAGATGGAGAAAAGAGCCGTGGTAGAACAGGAACTGAATTTACCTGCGTCAGCAAAAGAAGCCATTGCAGAAGCACTGAACAAGAACCTGGCCGGATCCAACCGTTATTATAAATACGATTTTCTCTACAATAATTGTACGTCAAGGATCCGTGATATCATTCAGAAATATGCCGGGCTTTCTGTACTCCGCCCACTGGTTCCGGAGAAAACAACATTCAGAAATATGCTGCACGAGTACCTCGACAAAGGCGGCAAACCCTGGAGCAAACTGGGAATCGATCTGTTATTGGCCAGTCCCATTGATAAGAAAGTAACCATTACCCAATCCATGTTCCTGCCCGATTATCTGATGAAGGGAATTGATAGCGCGGCACCCGGCCAGGAAGGCAGTTTTATCAAAAGCAGAACGGTGATCAATGCTGGCTCACCATCCGAACCGGGAAGTAATTACTGGCCCCTGCTCACATTAAGCACAATATGTATTGTGATCGCTTTGATCTCTTTGCTCAAAACCAAAACAGCACAAACCTTAACCAAAGTTTTTGACGTTCTCTTATTCTTAAAAACAGGTTTGATCGGTTGTTTGTTATTGTTCATGTGGTTTGGTACCGATCATAAGTCCTGTGCGGTTAATTACAATCTTCTCTGGGCATTACCAACGCACCTGATCGCGGCTTTCACCGTATGGAAAAGACCTAAGGGCTTATCAAATTATTTTACAGCTTCCAGCGTATTGTATATTTTATTATTGCTCACCTGGTTCTGGTTACCGCAGCAATTGAACCCGGCATTGATTCCGGTTGTGCTGTTATTATTATTCCGGTCTGTGCAGCTAAGAAAAGTATAAACATGAAAAAATCCTTCCCATATCAAAATGCAAACATCACATACCGGGTAGAAGGCAAGGGCAAACCGATAGTGTTATTGCATGGATTTGGGGAAGACAGTCATATATGGGATAAGCAGGTTTCATTTTTGAAAGAACACTGTTTATTGATAATTCCGGATCTGCCAGGAAGTGGGGAATCCTCTTTGTTGAGTTTTGAGGAAACAACTCCAAACCCCAAACTCCAAACCCCAAACTTCCCCTCTATAGAGGACTACGCAGATTGCATTCATGCACTTCTGAAACACGAGCATATTGATACCTGCACCATGCTCGGCCACAGTATGGGAGGATATATTACCCTTTCTTTTGCTGAAAAATATCCTTCGCAATTAAAGGCATTCGGACTGGTGCATTCAACCGCTTATGCAGATAGCGATGAAAAAAAGATAAACCGAGAAAGAAGTATTGGCTTGATCGAAGAATATGGTGCGTATGCATTTTTAAAAACAACGATCCCCAATCTCTTTGGCGCCGCTTTCAAAGAAAAGCATCCTGAAAAAGTGGAAGAACTGGTTCTTGCTTCACAGGTATTTTCAAAACAAGCGTTGC